>CAYSNT010000018.1:0-11427 GCA_964432505.1 uncultured Erysipelothrix sp. | reverse complement strand
ATAAATTTTTGATTCCTTTATTTAAAGTGCTATAATATCTCCAAAGGAGATATTTTTTATGATTCAACTTTCAAACTTAACTAAATCTTACACAAAATCAAAGAAAGCAGTAGATTCATTGAGTTTAACCATCAGTGATGGTAGTATTACCGCATTCATCGGACCTAATGGTGCCGGTAAAACAACAACACTTAAAATGATGACAGGTATTCTTAAACCTGATCACGGTGATATTTTGATTAACTCATACTCCATGTCTTCTCACCCCATTGAAGCAAAAAAGCAATTTGGATTTGTAAGTGATAATCCTGATTCCTTTCTAAGACTTAAAGGGATTGAATACCTTCACTTGATGGGAGATATTTACGAAGTCTCCATGAGTGATCGTTTAGAGCGAATAGAAAACTACACTAAGCGTTTAGGGATCTACGACACACTCAATGATAAAATTCTATCTTATTCTCATGGGATGAGACAAAAAATTATGATTTGTGGTGCTCTGATCCATCAACCAAATATACTTATTTTGGATGAGCCTCTAACTGGACTTGATCCTCAATCAGCTTTTGAACTGAAAGAAATCATGAGAGAGTTCTCACGAAATGGTAAAACCATTCTTTTCTCTACCCATGTATTGGATGTTGCAGAGCGTTTATGTGACAAGATATGTATCATTCACCAAGGAAAGATCATGTATGATGGAACCCTTGAATCCTTAAAAGAACAGTATCCTAACACTTCTCTTGAAGAAATATTCCTAAAGGTTACCCTATGAAAAAAGTCATTACATTAGCTTTAAAACTCACCAAGACCTCGTTTGTCTTGATTGATGATAAGAAAAAAGCTTCTGGTAAGAAACAATTAGCCTTCTTTGTGTTGCTTATTGTTTTGCTTATTCCTAACTTTGCTTCCTTTGGTTACATGACTTATGACATGACTTCTTTCTTAGCAACAATTAATCAAGACCAAGTCATTCTAGCATTGTTACTTCAAATCGGTGTCTCTATCATTATATTTTCAAGTATCTTTATGGTCCCTTCATATCTATTTTATGCAAAAGACATTGAAAAACTACTTCCCCTTCCATTAACAAAAGCTCAATTGTATTGTGCTAAACTGATTCAAATCCATATCTATCAAATGGGCTTCTTTATACTCATCATCTTACCTTTTTTGGTTGGATACACCCTCGCTGTTGGTTTTAGCACATCACTGCTCTTGTTAGGATTCTTCTTATGGATGAATGCGATTGTTACCATGATTGCGACCTCCATTGTTTTAGTCTTAATTATGAGTGTATCTCCATGGTTTAAGAATAAAGATGCAGTTACATTGATCTTAAGTATGATTTCATTAGGATTTGCATTATACATTAACTACAGCATTGGTGGATTGGATTTAAGTGATCCTCAAGCGATTGCATACTCTTTAATTCAAGGTCAACAAAGCTTAGCACAAGGATTTTCAAGTTTCCTACCTCATTTAAGTGCTAGTGTTGCTATGATTGTAGATTTCAACTGGATTACTTTTGTTGCTTATGTTGTGTTAACCACGGTATTCATCATTGGTTCTATTGTTGCTTTTGCGCCAATTCTAGTTAACATCATGGCTTCATTCAGTGGCAGTAGTTCAACTAAGAAAATGACGTTGAAATCCCTTCGATCCCATCAAATCAAACCTGCCATTATTGCATTAAGCATGAAAGAGCTCAAACTTTTGTTTAGAACTCCTGTTTATTTTTTCAATAATATTCTAGTTATGCTTATCTTACCAATTATATTTGGATTTAGTTTTATTCAAGGTGCTGGTGGTAATATGATTGAGTTCGAGGCATTATCTACTTTCATTGCATCTCAACCCATCATGTTAGTGGTAGTGAGTGCTGGATTAAGTGCATTGTTTTCAACTATAAACCTCGTTACTCCAACTTCTATTTCACGTGAAGGAAGCAGTAAATATCATATGTTACTTTATCCTGTAGAAATGAGCACACAACTCTATGCCAAATTCATCTCAGGAATACTGGTATCTTTGATAGCAATCTTACCCTTAACGATCCTATTCATCATTCTAAATATTCAATACATCAAACTTGACTTGATTTGGATAGTGGGTTCCTTAATAAGCATGCTTATTGTGATGATTTTTATGAATCTATTTGGACTACTTGTTGATGTATACCATCCAAAACTAGTATGGGAAAATGAGCAAGCTGCAGTGAAGCAAAACATCAACTTCTTGTTCACCTTTTTAGGTAGCGCTGCCATCATCGCATTAATGGTTTTTACGTTGTTTAATCTTAATGAGATTGCACACTGGATTATCCTTGGCATTCATGGAGCATTACTGATTGCTTCCGTGCTTTTCAAGCGTATAATAGAAACAAGATCGTTGGATGTGCTAATCGAGCATTAGAAAGAGATTATGAAAAAAATCTTAAGTTATTTATGGCCGTTTTGGAAAACCATCCTATTAGTGGTGGTTTTCATTATCGCACAATCATTATCAGAATTGTATCTGCCTCGTTTAATGTCTCTTATTGTGGATATCGGGATTGCCAATGCTGATTTAGAATATGTCATTAATCAAAGTTTAGTGATGGTTCTTATCGCTTTGCTCGCCATCATTAGTGCCATCATGGTGGCTTATTTTAATACACGCTTAGGAACATTGGCTGTGAAGAAACTAAGAAGTGATGTCTTTGACAAGATTCAACAGTTTTCTGCCCAAGAACTGGATCAATTCACTCCTTCATCATTGATTACTCGATCAACCAATGACATCAATCAAATTCAAATGTTGTATACAATGATGCTAAGAATCATTATTTCTGCTCCTCTTATGGCAGCTGGTGGCTTCTTTTTAATGTTAACACAAGAAAGTTCTCTTTCTTGGATATTTCTTATCTTAATTCCAGCTGTTGTGGTGTTCATTATTGGAATATTCAGTTATGCTAAACCACGCTTTGAAAGAATCCAAAATCTGGTGGATACCTTAAATCAAGTTGCACGTCAATTGCTCAGTGGAGTGAGAGTTATTCGTGCTTTTAATGCTCAATCTTCACAGAGTAAACTGTTTGTGAATCAAGCTGACAAACTAAAATATGAAAACATCCATTTAAATGATGTTATGGCACTCATTAATCCATTCTTCAATATTATTCTTAATGGTTCAACCATTCTCATCATGTTTGTCGCAACACCACTTGTGGCTAACTTAACGCTACCTGTTGGAAGTTTAATGGCTTTTGTTCAATACACCATGCAAGTCATGTTTGCTTTTATCATGTTGTCATTTGTCTTTGTCTTCTATCCTAGAGCTGTCGTCAGTGCACAACGTTTAAGCGACGTATTGAATACCCCACTTTCCATTCAAGAGGTTGCTCAACCAGACCATTTTAATGATCAAGATGTCTCAATTACTTTTGAAAATGTCTCATTCAGTTATCAAGATGCAAAAGAGCGTGTACTCAACAATCTTTCCTTTACCATACCAGCTAGAACCAAGACAGCCATCATCGGATCAACTGGTTCAGGAAAATCAACATTAGTTCGCTTACTTCCACGTTTTTTTGATCCAGTTGAAGGCAATATTCGTTTCAATGATCATGATATTTCCAAACTAGGTTTGGAGGAGTTAAGACACTTAATTGGGTATATTCCTCAAAAAGCTAGTTTGTTCAGTGGATCGATACGATTTAATCTAACTTTGAACAATCCTTTAGTTAATGAAGAAGATCTACTTTTATCCATTAAAATGGCCCAAGCTTCTTCCATTCTAGAAGAAAAAGAAGATGGACTTGAAGCAGAAGTAACTCAAAAAGGATCTAATCTATCAGGAGGACAAAAACAGCGTTTAGCTATTGCTCGAGCGTTAGCTAAACATCCTAAAGTGCTCATTTTCGATGATAGTTTTTCTGCTTTGGATGCTATTACCGATAGAAAGGTTCGTGAAGCTTTAAAGACACTTCCTAACACAACTCAAATTATTGTTTCACAGAAAATATCATCCATCGTTGACTGTGATCAAATCATTGTCCTTGATGAAGGAACCATTGTTGGAATAGGAAATCATGAGTCCTTGTTGAAGTCCAATTCTGTCTACAGAGAAATTGCACTTTCACAAAACATCATTGAGGTGAAATCATGAGTTTTCATATGAATCACGCCATGCGTGCACAAAAATCAACCATTAAAAATGCGAAGCAAACACTTCAGCGTTTACTCATGTATCTAAAACCTTACATGTTTCTTATTGTCTTAGGCGTCTTCTTTTCCATTACCGCAACCATCTTATCCGTTATTGGACCAAGTGTTTTAGCTCAAGCTACTGACTTGCTCTATGATGGATACTTACAACGGTTAAACTCACCCTCATTTGAACTCAATCAATCTGCCGTCTTCTCTGTGTTACGTCTTGTATTAATGATTTATGGCAGTGCAGCAATTCTGTCTTATCTTTCATCGATTGTGATTAACCGTGTTACTCAAAAAATGACGCTAACCCTACGAACTCAAATTTCATCTAAAATCAATCAATTACATCTTAGAACCATTGATGAAAAACCCATTGGTGATGTGTTGTCTCGGATCACTAATGATGTGGACACAATCAATAATTCACTCCAGCAAGCCCTTATTGCTTCCATTGTAGCTTTTTTATCCATCGTAGGAATTCTTATTATGATGATTCGTCTTTCATGGATATTGACCATTGTAGCGCTTATTTCACTACCAATATCCCTGTTTACCGTTTCAAAAGTGGTTGCTTATGGACAAAAGTATTTTTCTTTAAGAGCTAAAACCTTAGGTGATTTAAATGGTCATATTGAAGAAATGTTTTCCAATCATCTGATTGTAACAGCTTATCATGGTCAAGACTTTGCCACCAAAAAATTCAGAGAACTCAATGATCAGTTACAATCTCAAACTCAAAAATCAGAGTTCATCTCTTCTTTAATGCTCCCTGTGGTTGGATTTATTGGTAATTTAGGTTACATTGCTGTGGTTTTAATAGGTGCCATACTCATGCTTTCATCACAACTTTCATTAGGTGCCATTCAAGCTTTCATTATGTATATTCGAAATTTCAATCAACCTCTAAACCAAATGGCAAACATCACCACTATCATTCAATCCACTGTGGCTGCGAGTGAGCGTGTATTTGAATTTCTAGACTTTGAGGAAGAAAGCATTGAAAATAAACCAACTTTACCTTCAAGCATTCAAGGCGAAATAGAGTTTGTCAATGTTGATTTTGGTTACAGTGATGATAATGTTTTCATTCAAAATCTCAATATGCACATTAAACCTGGTATGAAAGTTGCCATTGTTGGACCAACAGGGGCTGGTAAAACGACGATTGTTAACTTATTAATGCGTTTCTATGAAATCTTAAAAGGTCAGATTAAAATGGATGGACATTCCATCAATGACTATACCAGAGAATCCATTCGCTCATCTTATGCAATGGTTCTTCAAGATTCATGGTTATTTAAGGGTACAATTCGAGAGAATATTACTTTCAATCAAGAAGTTGATGAATGTGATTTCTATCGGGCTACCAAAGCAGCCAAAGTGGATCACTTTATTCAAACCTTACCTCATGGATATGATACCTTGATCAATGAAGATGCTTCAAACATTTCACAAGGACAAAAACAACTCATTACCATCGCTCGTGCTTTCCTCTCTAACAAGAAAATTCTTATCCTTGATGAAGCCACTTCTTCAGTGGATACCCGTACGGAATACCTCATTCAGGAGGCCATGGAAGCACTGATGAAGAAAAGAACTGCCTTCATCATTGCTCACCGTTTGTCCACCATCATTAATTCTGATCTCATTCTGGTCATGAATCAAGGTCAAATCATAGAACAAGGCACACACACTGCTTTACTTCAAAACAAAGGTTTCTATTATAATCTCTACCAATCTCAGTTTGAAGAAGCTGAAGTTGTATAAACAAAAAGCGTGATCACATCAACATGATCACGCTTTATTTTACTCAAATCTAAGTGCTTCAACTGGTTCCAATTTACTTGCATTGTAAGCTGGGTATAAACCAAAGATAACACCAATGGTAATTGAGAAGACAAGGCTTAAGACTACCGCATCCAAGCCTAACACAACATTAAAGTCTGTAATCCAGGAAATCACTAAAGTTCCAACATAACTCACAAGTAACCCTAGTAAGCCACCTAATGTGGTAATCAAGACAGCCTCAATAAGAAACTGTGCTAGAATTTGAGACTGTCTTGCCCCTAATGCTTTACGAATTCCAATTTCCTTGGTTCGTTCACGTACTGTCACAAGCATGATGTTCATGATGCCAATTCCACCAACCACAAGCGATATCGAAGCAATCCCTGCAAGTAAACTGGTCAGTAAACCAAGAATGGTTTCCAATACCCCTAACACTTGTGTTTGCGAGAAAGCTCGATAATTACTATCGGAAGGAAAAACAGTTGAAAGATAGGTTAAGACACGATTCAATGTAAAATCAATGTTGTCCTCAGAGTTTGCGGCAATGTAAAATGTTTTGTTTATGGAACTGAAGCCACTCATGATGGAAGCATAATCAATAGGAATATACACCATCATATCATTATCACCTGAGAAGTTAGTCCCTCGCTCTTGCGCTACTCCAATGACTTCAAACGGAATCCCTTTAATGATGATAGTCGAACCAATGATGGATTGATTAGGAAGGAGCAAATCAGGGATTTTACTCCCTAATACGACCACAGGTGTATTGAACTCAACATCATACTCATTTAAGAATCGGCCCAATTGCATATCCAATGAATTAATGTAGGCAAATCGCTCATTAACACCACTAATAGAGACATCAATATTTTGACCTTCAATTTGATATGAAACAGAAGATGAGATAAGTGGTGAATACGCATCAATATCAGCTTGTTCTTCAATTAAACTTATCCAATCATTAGGCAAACTTCCCTGTGCATCAAACACACTGACAAAAATAAGGTTTGAGCCAATGGAACGAATCTGATTGGCAGCTTCAAGTCGTGCTGAGTTACCTAAACTCATGAGAAGAATTACAGATGAGACACCGATGATGACACCCAGTGTGGTTAGCAATGCTCTTATCTTATGAGCCCAAACTGATTTAAGAGCTAAGATAAAATACTCTTTAATCATACTCATGATTTCACCTCACTGACATCTGTTAATACTAAGCCATCACGCAAAGTAATAATTCGATTGGTGTTTTTAGCTACCTCTACATCGTGGGTGATAATAACAACGGTTTTACCTTGATGATTCAACTCTTTTAATGCATTAAGAACTTCTTGACCTGTTTTAGTGTCTAACGCACCTGTAGGCTCATCTGCAAGGATAATGGCAGGATCATTCGCTAAGGCACGGGCAATGGAAACACGCTGTTGTTGACCTCCTGAGAGCTCAGTAGGCTTATGATGGGTTCGATCTGATAAACCAACCAATCCTAAAAGATGAAGTGCTTTCTCTTCACGTTGTTTTTTGTAAACACGTGCATAAGTCATAGGCATCATGACATTTTCTAGTGCGCTAAGATTAGTAAGAAGATTGAATTGTTGAAAAACAAATCCAATTTGCTTATTGCGAATATCTGCTAACTCATCTTGATCATAATCCTTGATGGGAATACCATTGAGTTCATAGTATCCATCTGAAATGACATCCAAACAACCGATGATGTTCATCAACGTTGATTTACCACTTCCCGATGGTCCAACGATGGCTACAAATTCACCTTCTTTAATTTGAATGTCTACTCCATTTAAAGCCATAACGATATTATCCCCCATGACATATCGTTTGGTTACACCTTTAAGTTGTATCATCGTCCAAAGAACGGGAAGTTTGAAGATGGGTCTAATACAATGATGGTTTGTCCTTCTAAATTATCACCGCTGACTTGTACATTGTACACATCGGCAACACCTGTGGTGACTGGAATATAAAAATCACGTTGCGGACGTTGTGTCTCTTGTAACCAATCTGCTGATAAAACATATCGTTGAGTCCCATCAATGATGAGTGCTTCAAAAGGAATAATAAGAATGTCATCAAACACTGAAACACTGATACGTGCACTAGCGCTCATTCCTAAAAACAAAGGTTCATCCCCATGATCAAATTCTACAGTCACAGGATACGTTGAGAAATCTAAGGATGTGTTACCAATTAAGCCAATATTTGTGACTGTACCTTCAAAGTTTAAGTCTAGAGACTGGACATAGATTTCAGCACTTTGACCTAATTCTAATCGACTTACATCACGTTCTGAGATGTTAACAACAAGTTTAAACTTGTTTGGGTTAGAAATGACAAATTCATTGTTTATAGCATTAGGAAGTGATGTGATGATACCTGCCTTGTTAGCTCGAATCGCAAAACGATTTCCCATCACATCACGCGTTTCACCAATGCGTTGATCAAGTTCAACTTCGTCTCCAACTTTAACTAAGACTCGTGAAAGTGTTCCATTCACAGCGACAACACTCTCATCGGATGAGGTTAATCTTCCAGATGCTAATGCGAAAAGTTGTATTTGGCCACGTTCAATGGTGGTTATTTTCGTGTTATCAATCAAACGTTGTTGGGCTGCTTCTCTTTGTTGATTGAAAATTACAAAACCAACCAAAGCAATAAGGGATATGATTATCCCTCGCTTAATCCATTTATTTCTTCGTTTTGTCTTTGCCATGTTCTTCCTCCATCATAATATTGAAATCATTGATTTTCTCATTGATACGCAACGAAATAAGCATATCTTCCACACCAACATAATCAACTAGTCGTTCCATGTATTTTTCAAGTTCTCGATAATAACTTGTTATTTTCTCATGTCCTAAAGCAGAAAGTTCGATCTTGATGCTTCTTCGATCAACATCGTCTCTCTTTTTGTAAATAAATCCTTCTTTCTCCAATGAATCAATGAGTTGAGTTGCTGCAGAAGCACTAACTCTAAACTCCTCTTTAATTTTTCGAATAGGAATAGGTCCACTTTCGGTCAAATGCAATAACATCATTAAATGATGAATTGGAATTTTATCATCATGACTTGAAGTCAAGCGAACAATTTTTGATTCCATCATTCTAAGCTTTCTCATTTGGAGTAGTAAAGCTTGTATGATTTCATGTTTCTCCATAAATCACCTTTCTTAGTTAAGCAACTTAAATATATCAGTCTATACTGACTAAAACAAACAAAATGCTTGAAAAATCAAGCATCAGTCAAGTGGTTTCCGATAGTAGTTCCCTATCACCTTTTCGGTTTTAGAAATATCAATGAAGACTTTAGGATCAGCAGTTTGAGCTACATCAATCACTTGATTCACTTCATAAGAATTAACCACCATGTATAGCATCGCAACTTGCTTCTTACTGTATCCACCTTCTCCCCAAATCTTAGTAATTCCATGTCTGGTTTTACTCAATATGGCTTGAGTCAGTTCATCGGGTTTTGTGGTGAACATACGTATACTCATGAGTTTATAACGTTGATACATGTTTGTAACAATGGTGGTAGAAACAAACTGGAAGATAATCGAATAAAGTGCAATTTCCCATCCAAAGAGAAAACCTGCACTTGTTAACACAACCGCATTACCGGCGAGGATATAGTTCCAAGATTCAGTGTTGGTCTTATGTGATATAAACAAAGCAATAAAATCGGTTCCTCCACCACTAGCATTGGCCATGAGTGATAGTGATGCAGCAACACCAGAGAAAATTCCTCCAAAAACAGCAATCAACAAGATATCATTTGTAATCGCAATTTCTGGTATTAGTTCCACAAACATTGATACCAATCCAATTTGCAGTACACTGTAACGTGTAAACCACTTTCCAACATAGCGATAAACAAGGATTGTAGGATAAATGTTTAGTCCTAGATAGAGAAGACCAAATGGAATGGAAATATTATAATATCTTAGTGATATACGTTGAACAAGCACTGATATTCCTGCAAATCCTCCAGGGAATAAATTACCATTCTCAATGAAAACTTTAATGGACAATGCACCTAAAAAAGCTGATAAAACAACTAATAGAATGGATTTAATGTGATTACGGGATGTTGGTTGGTGCATAGTCTGTGTCATACCTAAAGATTATAACTGAAATAACAAAAAAAGGAATACTTTTATACAAGATAGTGTGAAACACAGGATTCAAAAATGTGATCACTTATTTTTAAGTAGGTATGAGCTTTAAATGAATTGAGGTACCGCTCACAACGTTGAGTTTGACGAAGGATGACACGTCGATCGACAGGTAACTTAAAACTGAGCTGATGAATGGTAAGAATGGTGTTATGTTCTGATTTTTTGATTTGATAATCATGATCATACAGCACCCACATTTCTTGATTGTTTAAAGGAATTGGAAAATACATGATACGTGCAGATACACTTAGACAAATGGGTACTTTCTGTCTGATTTTTAAATGATGCCTGATTGCATCCATGTTCCCTTTTAAAGTTGAGCCATAACTCAAACATTGTTGGTGAAAGTACTCAATAACACTTAAGTTTGACCTTCTTAAAATATGGTCTGAATAAATAAATTCTAAATCAAAGCCTTGTTTAATGATAAAAAGAGGAATCATACGTTATCTCCTTTTATTAAACTACACTTTAAAGACTCAACTTCCTAAAAAAAGTGTTCTAAGAACACTTTGTTATTTTTCACAATCGCAGTCGCAATCCCCTTCACATGTGCCTTGACATTTGCACTCATCCATAGGTTTACCACATTTGCATGTTTCTTCATCATGGTGATGATGTCCGCCACAACCACATCCTTCATGATCATGGTGATGATGTCCACCGCATCCACATCCTTCTTCATCCTCATCGTGATGATGTCCTCCACAACCACAACCATCGTGATCATGATGATGGTGATGCATTTGAGCTTCATATGCTAAGGTATCAATCACAAGTGCTTCAACTTCAATCATAGCCCCCATAGGAAGTGCAGCAACTTGAACTGTTGAGCGAGCTGGATAAGGTTCAGCAAAGACAGTAGCATATATCTCATTGAACTTTGTAAACTGACTTAAATCAGTGATATAGACTGTCGTCTTGACAATGTGTCTGAACTCCAAATTCATCTCTTGTAAGACAGCTTCCATGTTTCTGAGCACTTGATATGTTTGCTCATACATATCTCCTTTAACGAGTTCTCCTGTTAATGGATCAATTGGAAGTTGTCCTGATAAATAGACGAAATCTCCTAATTTAACTGCTGGGGAATATGGCCCAATCGCTTTAGGAGCATGTTGTGAATGAATGCCTTGATACATAATTTTCTCCTTAGTCATCTTGACTTGTTTTTGAATACACGTTTAATTCTATTCTAGCCGCTTTACCATCCTTCACTTGAAGCACACGTAATGCGTAATTGT
>CAYSNT010000017.1:0-11608 GCA_964432505.1 uncultured Erysipelothrix sp. | reverse complement strand
ATATTAAACCAAAGGTTCCCCTTAACACGTTTCATGATTGCATTTTATCACACGATTCAATCAACTTCATCATTTATTATTGGTATGAAACAAATGTCGTATTCAGATCAACCCTTGTTGTATTGTTTTAATCACTTAGGAAAGTCTGTTCTAACACTAATATCAAATCCTCTATAGATACATTGATAAGTCCAATGTTACTTAAATTAGGAGTTTCAAACCTTATTTTTTCAATAAAAGCGATGACATCATTTTTTAATTGATCATCCAGACTAAGTTTAGTTTCTTTTGAAACAATCAAAATTAGTTTCAAGATATCTGTTCGATGTTTATTAACATTGACAAGATCTACTCTTTCACCACTTGATCTTCTTAAATGGTTATCCAGATAGGCTTTAATCTTAAACAGGATCATGGTTTCAAGATCAATCATTGAGATATCATCCAACTCACGTTTACGAGACAGTAACAAATCATAATAATGAGATTCAAGTAGGATTGCCGACAAACTAACGATGTTATCATCAACTAGAATGGGTATGCATCTTTGCTGATGCTTTAGATTAAATACACCGGATGCTTTATAAAACAGTTCTATCTGTTTAGGAAAGAGATGATTAGCAGGGTGTGTAAAACGATAAAACTGTGTTTTTTGTCCAACTTCCCTTAACTCATATCCACCTTCCTCAATGAATTCATGAAAATGCCTAAGAAATGATTCATTGACTAAATCAAGGACAATCACCACATCAACATCTTTAGTCGCTCGAAAAGTTAAACCCATTTCATCCATTAATAGGGTGCAAGCTGATCCTCCAATAAGGATGTAATGTTGTTTATAGTCTTTAAAATGATCTCTAAACTTATCTAGTCCATGTACCATGCTTCCCCAAGCAATGCATCTTCAAGTGCATGCTTTACCCTTTCCTCATTGTTCTCACTCAATGATAAATATAATGATAGAAGATCCACTCTTCCCGATTGTGCTACTTTTTTAGGATCATATGACCACAACTGCACTTCAATCAACGATTCATCTTTAATCACATCTTCATTCTCAACTAATTCTAGTTGATTAATACTCAAATCTTGATAGTACATTGCATAGGTTAAATTCTTTGAGTCATTCACTTCACTGATGGATGATAATGCACTTAAGCCTGCAAGATAACCATTCAGTGGACGATCTTTTGTGTAAACCACTTTCCTTACAGGTGTATTTAAATAAGTTTGAGCTTGTTTAAAATAATGAGGATGTTCGATTCGTTTATAGACTTTACTTCGTGCTGTTTTACCTTTGATTTCATAAGTAAGCAATTGTGCACTGTACAATTCATTAAGTGCTCTTGAAGCTGTCATCATACTAACATCCAACTCTTGAGCTAACTGTGTCACATTCACCGTTTCCTTTTTATAAAGCAAGTATAGAAAAGCAAGTTGAGCTGAGGATGAGAAGCGTCGTTTATTTATTCTAATTTCATCTTGAGACTGTTTTAATAATAAACCTAAGAATGGAAGAAACAGTTGACCATCATGACTTATAAATGGAATTCTGTTTTCGATTAACGTTTTTCTTCTATGAGTTGTTAGTGAAGAGTAATAACACACGATTGGCCACATGGTGTATGACTTCAGTTGTTGGATTTGCTTTTGAAGTTGATTAAGACTCGAAGAGTCATTCTTGAATTCAATTAGTAAACACTTCTCGTCAAGAATGCTCATCGAATAAAAATTGAAGTAGGTACGTAGATAAAGTGATAGTTTATCACTTTCGTTCCATTTTTCTAAAGTGACGTTCTCATCAATCGTTTCTTTAAGATAAGTGATAGCAGTATTGATCATGGTGTTACCTCATAATGTATCATTGATATTTTAAATATATCATTATTAATGTTATATTACAAATATTGATGTTATATTATCAATCAACATCCCACACTGTGTTTTCAATTATCAAACAATCCCCATCATTACATCCTTCCTCTTTAAAATACACCACAAACCACAAAAAACCTTCCATGAAGGAAGGTCATCAATTATAGTTATTTTATCCTAACGCCACATCCAATATCATCATGATGGCAAACCCAACCAAAGCTCCTAAAGTCGCAATGTCGGTTTTTGATCCCCCTGTTTCACGTTGTGCCTCAGGAATCAGTTCTTCCACCACCACATAAATCATTGCTCCAGCCGCAAAGGAAAGCGCAAAAGGTAAGATACTTTGCATTTGCATGACCGCAAAGGCACCCAGCATACCCGCAATGGGCTCAACAATCCCTGAAGCTTGTCCATACAGGAACGCTTTCATACGACTAAAGCCTTCACGGCGCAACGGTATGGAAACCGCAGCCCCTTCAGGAAAGTTTTGTAGGCCTATCCCAATGGCTAAGGCTATGGCTCCAGTCAACGTTCCACCTGCCGATAATCCTGAAGCTACAGCCCCAAAAGCGACCCCTACGGCTAATCCTTCAGGAATGTTATGCAGTGTAATCGCAGAAACCAACAACACAGAACGTTGCCAAGAGGTTTTAATCCCTTCTGCTTGATGCATCTCTTCACCAAGATGAAGATGGGGAAGCAGTTTATCCACACCATACAAGAATAACCCACCAGCTAGAAATCCAAGACTAGCGGTGATGTAAGCCACTTGTCCTAATTGCTCAGCCAACTCAATACCAGGAGCAAGTAGTGACCAAAAGCTTGCCGCAATCATGACTCCTGCCGCAAACCCTAACATCGCATTAAGCACCTCTTTATGAATGCTCTTAAAGAAGAAGACAATTGAAGCTCCCAAGGCGGTTACACCCCAGGTAAATAAGGTCGCTAATAAGGCTTGAATTATTGGACTTAACTGTACAAACCATTCCATGTTGATCACAAAATCACTTTCTATGCAAAGTGTATTCCTTTTAAAAGGCAATTTCAACTGGTTAGTTAAGTGATCACAGAAAACAATGATTCGATCTTAAATGGCTGAGGTATTATCTTTATACACTAAACTAAGTTCACAACCTAAGCCATCAATAATCCGAAGTAAGGTCGATAAGTTAGGTAAGTGTCTTTCTCTTTCTAGTCTAGAGATAGCTTGTTGAGAGACATGAGAAGCTTTGGCTAATTCATGTTGGGTCATGTTCTTGCTTTTTCTAAGTTTAATGATGTTTTCGATGATTTTGATTTCTGCTCTACTCTTTTCATAAGCTGATTTAAAGTCGTTGTTCTCTACTTTACTCTCTAATAAATCCTGAACTCTTATTTCCTTGAATGGCATAGGATCCTCCTTAATCATTAACTTCTTTCGCTCTTCCCAGCGCGAGATGTTTATCCTTCATTTCAGTCTTGTTCTTCTGTTTTTTGCATGCATGTAGCAAATAAATCGTTTCCCCTTTAGGTAAACAATAGAAGCTTCTTTTATGATATTTGAATTTTAACTCCCATACATGACCTTCAATCTTTCTTTTCTCAAAGACACATTCATTCATTGAATGAATTTCCTCTAGATGTTTTAATAATGCAAAACCTTCAGCTTGTTCATTGATTGACAATGAATCTAGAAATGCTAAGATAACATCCTTATTTGATCGTGTTTGATAGGATTGTACTTTCATTGTCTACTCCACTATAATACATCATATTTGATGTATTATCAATTCATGTTCTTCTTATTATCATAGGCCAATGGACTTGAAAATCCTTCCACTTCTAAGGTTTATTCATGAATCGAATTGATAACACTCTTTACATCACCATTAAAAAAACCTTCCTGTTAAGGAAGGTCACATCATTATAATGTTTTAGAGAAAGCCAAGACTCTTTCAGTGATCGTTTCAGCACTGAGGCCATACTTTTTAAGTAATGCTCCTGGAGTTCCACTTTCACCAAAGGTATCATTAACCCCAATCATCAACATCTTGGTTGGATGTTCTTGTGCTAAGACTTCAGCTACAGCTCCACCAAGTCCACCTAAGACATTATGCTCTTCACAGGTCACAATGCCTTTGTGGGTCTTTGCAAGCTCCACCATCAGATTTTTATCCAAAGGTTTAACGGTAGCCATGTTCACGACCGTGACATCCAAGCCATGTTCTTTCAATGCTTCTTTCGCAAGAAGGGCTTGTTCAACCATGACCCCACAGGCCACAATCGCAATGTCTTTTCCAGAAGAAAGGACTTTACCTTTACCAACCTCAAAGACATAATCATCACTGTGTACGGTATTGACCGCAGCACGACCTAAGCGAACATAGAAAGGTCCTTTTTGATCAGCCACAGCACGAATCACTTGCGCTGTTTCAATATCATCCGCAGGTACAATAACACGCATGTTAGGCACCGCTCTCATGAGCGCAATGTCTTCAATGGCTTGATGGGATGCTCCATCTTCACCCAAGGTTACCCCAGCATGGGTTGCACAAATCTTTACGTTTAATTTAGGATAGGCAATGCTGTTGCGCACTTGCTCAAACGCACGACCTACCGCAAACATTGCGAAGGAAGAGGCAAACACAGTGTTTCCTCCTGTTGCTATCCCTGCTGCCACCCCCATCATGTTGGCTTCCGCAATCCCCATGTTGAAGTGACGGGTTGGTTTCACGGCTTGCGCATCCGCTGATTTGGTGGATTTGGATAAATCCGCATCCAAGACAAAGATATCGTTTCTTTCTTGTACTAAGACTGCTAAAGCCTTACCATAGGCTTCACGAGTTGCCATTTTAGCCATGTTTCACCTCATTAAGTTGAGCCATTGCCTTCTCATACTGTTCTTGATTTGGAGCAACCCCATGCCAAGCATAGTTGTTCTCCATAAAGTCAACGCCTTTACCTTTCACTGTGGTCGCAATGATGGCAGTGGGTTGTCCTTTGGTGTTTCTTGCTTCTTCAAAGGCGTTGAAGATTTGATCAAAATCGTGACCATTAATTTGAATCACATGCCAACCAAACGCTTCAAACTTCTTATCTAACGGATTAGGATTCATGACTTTGGTGATATCCCCATCAATTTGTAAGCCATTGAAATCCAACATGAGACATAAATTATCCAGTTTATAGTGTGCAGCAGCCATGGCTGCTTCCCACACTTGACCTTCTTGTGCTTCACCATCACCCACCAAGGTGTAAACACGATAAGGAAGATCCTTTACCTTGTAAGACAACGCCATTCCCACTGCGGCAGAAATGCCTTGACCTAAAGAACCAGTCGACATGTCCACACCCTTAATGTAAGACATGGAAGGATGTCCTTGAAGACGAGAATCCACTTTTCTAAACGTGGTTAACTCTTCCACAGGAAGAATCCCTTTTTCGACCAAGACACCATACAAGAGTGGGCTCGCATGCCCTTTAGAAAGCACAAATTTATCACGCTCTAAATCAGCTGCGTTTTCTTTGGTAATGTTAGCCTCTTTAAAATACAATGCGCTAAGCAATTCAGCTCCAGAGAATGAACCTCCAATATGACCTGAATTCGCAGAGTACACCATGTTAAGGACGTGTTTACGAATGTTATTCGCAATGATTGATAATTGTTGTTTGTCCATTGTTTCCTCCAATGACACCATTATACACGATGAAGGCTCATTACTGAATCAAAATCACATGACTTGGTTTCTCACACACAGCCGCAAGATCACTTAAAAATGCGGCAGCTGGTGAGCCATCAATGGCACGATGATCAAAGGATAATGAGAAATTAAACACAGGAACATTGACCACTTGATTGTTTTCTAAACGTAGTTCATCAGTGGTGGTAGAAACCCCTAAAATAGCCACTTCAGGGAAATTAATGATTGGATTGAAGTGAACCACTTTGGATGCTCCTAATGAGGTAATGGTAAAGGTACCACCTTTAAGTTGATCCAATGATAGTTCATTTTTACGTGCTTTGGATGCAACATTTGAAATAGAACGTGCTAAATCAGTTAAGTTAAGTTTGTCTGCACCATGAACCACAGGTACAATGAGTCCTTCATCAAGAGCCGTTGCAATACCCAGGTTAATGCTCTTCACAAATGTAATGCCTTCTTCACTGGTACGTGCATTTAAACTAGGATGTTTCAGTAACGTACGAGACACAAAGTAAGCAATCAAGTGAGTTAAGGTGATCTTTTGAGTTGAACTGGTCAATTCTTCTTTAAGTTTAAGCAGTTCACGTGCATCCACTTTCGCGTGCAAGGTCACATGAGGAATCGTGCTAGCACTCTTCACCATTTGCTCCTTCACAAGCTTACGAATGCCTTTCCAAGGCGTGAAGGTCACTTCATCCACCACAGGAGTGGCGCTGACTTGAGCTGTAGATTGGGTAGTACTTGAACCTGAGACACTTGGTTTTTGTTGTTCAAACGCTAAGACATCCGCCACCACTAAACGTGGGCTTGGTTGCATGCTTGCGAAAACAGTGGCTAAGTCCAATCCTTTTTCTCTGACCAAACGACGAGCCGCGGGGGTAGCACGCACATCTTTTACGTCTACTTTCACTGAAGTTGTAGAAGCAACAGGAGCACTCTTCACTTCTTCCTTCACCTCTGCTTTGACTTCTTCTTTCACTTGCGGTGCAGAAGCAACTTTTGAAGTGTCAACCACTTCTCCAGGTTGTCCAATGTAGGCAATCACCGAATTAACAGGCACCACTTCATTTTCTTTCACAAGAACCTTTAGAAGCACCCCTTCATCATAGGCTTCCACTTCAATCGCAATCTTATCCGTCATGACTTCAAAGATAGGATCACCAACTTTAACTTTATCGCCTTCTTTTTTGATCCACTCTGTGACATACCCTGTCTCCATGGTGGAACTCAGTTTAGGCATTAAGACTTCTTTTGCCATGTTACTCCCTTCCCATCATTTTGCGTACCGCTTCAATGATGTCTTCAACTTGCGGAACAGCTTTCTTTTCAAGATCTGGTTGATATGGAATAGGCACTTCAGCTCCTGCCAAACGTACAATTGGATGATCCAAGTAGTCAAAACTCATCTCTTCCGCAATGACGGCTGCAAGTTCAGCACTGAAACCACTGCGTTTCACCGCTTCAGTCACAATCAACACTTTACCCGTCTTCTTCACCGATTCCACAATGGTTTTCTTATCCAAAGGAACCAAGGTACGTGGATCTACAATTTCCACATCAATACCTTCTTTTTCTAAGACTTCCGCAGCTGCCATGGCTTTATGCACCATGATACCTGTCGCAACAATACTCACGTCTTTACCACGACGTTTGAAGTCAGCTACCCCAATAGGAATGGTGTATTTTCCTTCAGGAACCACGGAAGATGTTTTGTAACATAACTTATGTTCATAAAACATGACTGGATTATTGTTTTCTATCGCACTGTGCAGTAATCCCTTCGCATCATAGGCGGTACTTGGTTGAATCACAATCAACCCAGGAATATGCGCTGTCCAGTTTTCTAAGCTTTGGGAGTGTTGTGCTGCTGCACCAGTGCCTGAGCCCCCTGGGGTTCTCATGACTAAAGGCACACTCACTGCACCACCATACATGTAATGAATCTTAGCTGCTTGGTTCACAATTTGGTCTAAGGCAATGGTCACAAAATCAGAGAATTGAAGTTCAAACACAGGTCTCATTCCAGTAATGGCTGAACCCACTGCAGCTCCCGCAATCGCACTCTCTGAAATGGGAGTAGAGATGATACGCTCAGGTCCAAATTCATCAATGAGTCCACGTGTCACCCCAAAGGCACCACCATAAACCCCAATGTCTTCACCCATCACATACACATTCTCATCTTCTTGCATTGCTTCTCTTAAGGCTTCTTTAACTGCTTCTAAATACGTTAGTTCTCTCATGATCATGCCCTCCTTAGTCCGCATAGACATGAGTGTAAAGATCATCAATGGATGCCACTTCACCACTCAAGCCAAATTCAACTGCCGCTTCAATACGCGCTTCTGCTTTTTCTTTGATTGCTTGGGCTTCTTCTAATGTAAAGACCCCTGCTTCAATGAAACGTGCTTGCGCTAACGCAATTGGATCTTTAGAAGTACGCCACATCTCTTCTTCTTCACGGGTACGATACTTCTTAGCATCTGATTTAGAGTGACCTTTCCAACGATAGGTTAAGGATTCAATCAGCGTAGGACCTTCTCCATTACGAGCTCTTTGTACCGCATCATACGTTGCATTAATAACTTCAATCAAATCGTTACCATCAATGGTAATCCCAGGAATACCATAAGCAGCACTCCGTTCTGATAAGTTTTTGATGTTGGTCATTTTATCCACAGGACCACTCATACCATACTTGTTGTTTTCAATGAAGAAAATCACCGGTAAATCCCAAATGGAAGCCATGTTTAAGGATTCATGAAAACTACCTTCATTGGTAGCCCCATCACCCGCATAACACAACGTCACTTTGCCATCTTTTTTAAGTTTAGAGGTTAACCCTGCTCCAACCGCAATGGGAAATCCTCCCCCAACAATCCCATTCGCTCCAAGATTTCCAGTCGCCATTTCCGCAATGTGCATGGATCCCCCTTTACCACGGTTCGTCCCATTTTGACGACCAAAAAGCTCCGCCATCATTTGAGGAACATCGGTTCCTTTCGCAATGGTTTGACCATGCCCACGATGGGATGCGGTAATCCAATCGGTTGTGTTTAACACTGCTCCAGAACCTGTCGCAGACGCTTCTTGTCCAACGGCTAAATGTGTCGTTCCATGAATCATGCCCTTCGCAAAGAAGAAGTCCACCTTCTCCTCAAACAAACGAATCACCCACATGGTTTCAAATAATTCTTTTAATTTCGCATCATCAAAATTAGCTTTATTTGGTATTGATATTGGCATACTTGTGTCCTCCTGTTTATAAATGAATCGGATAACCCATCGCAAGTTCAGCATTGTCCATAATGGCTTCACTTAAACTTGGATGAGGGAAAATCGTTAATGCAATGTCTTCAACGGTGAGTGAAGTTTCAATCGCCGTGGTCAACACGGTAATCATTTCACCCGCTTGTTCACCCACAATTTGTGCTCCTAAGACCAGTTGTGTTGTCTCATCAAAGACAATGCGTACAAACCCTTCACCACCACCATTGGCTGTGGTTCTCGAATTGGCCACCATTGGGAAGGTGGATTGTTTCGCAGCATACCCTGCTTTCTTTGCTTCTTCAAGGGTTAATCCTGTCGTAGCCACTTCAGGAGTGGTATAACACACCGCAGGCATCGCTTTATAATCAATGACACTCTTATGCCCACTGATCACTTCTGCCACAATCTTCGCTTCATAACTGGCTTTGTGTGCTAAAGCCAACCCAGCAACCACATCCCCAATCGCATAGATGTTCTTAACACTGGTTTGTCCTTGTTCATTGATTTCAATGAGTCCTTTATCACTCACTTTAATCCCTGCTTTCTCAAGGCCTAACGCTTGCGTGTTGGCTTTTCTTCCCACTGAAATCATGAGTTTATCCACCATTAGTGGATCATTGTGACCTTCAATGAACAAGTGAAGTTCATTGTTTTTTTCTTCAACCTTCGTTAGTTTTGCACTGGTCAGCATTTTCATGCCTAAACCCTCAAAGTTTTTCTTCACTAACGCACTGATATCTGATTCAAATCCTGGAAGAATACGATCGGTGCCTTCAATAAGGGTCACTTCACTGCCCATCATCGCAAACGCTTGTGCTAATTCACTGCCAATGTATCCAGCACCCACAATCGCTAAACGCTTTGGTAAGGTTTCAATGTTAAGCAGTCCAGTGGAATCTAAGATGTGTTCTGACTTAGGTAGGAATGGAAGCACAATCGGGGATGACCCCGCCGCAATAATGCAGTGTTTGAAGCTCACTTCTTCACTTCCCGTATCTGTGCTTAGGATAAGTGTGTTCGCATTCTTAAAGGATGCGCTCGCACTGATCACTTCCACACCATTCTTTTTCAGTAATCCTGTGACTCCCAGTCTTAATTTCTTCACCACACGATTGTTTTTCCATTTTTGTGCCGTGGCAAAATCAAACTCAACGTGAGAGGTTTTAATTCCTAAATCTTTGTTTCCATGGGCTTTATGCAAGTCATGAGCCACATGAAGTAAGGCTTTGGATGGAATGCATCCCACATTAAGGCATGTTCCACCAATATCGTTTCTTTCGATCACGGTCACCTTTTGACCCAGTTGCGCTGCACGAATCGCAGCCACATAGCCTCCAGGACCTGAACCGATAATCACTGTCTCTAATGTTTTGTTCATGGTGTCTTACTCCTCTTTCAGTAATTCACGAGCGGTATTAATATCCGTAATTAAGACATTGATAAGCTGACCTTTTAAAGCCGCTCTAATGCCTTCCACTTTATGCAAGCCACCTGAGGCTCCAATCACGAGTGGAATCTTTTTGATTTCTTCTAAATCAATGGCCATGACCCGTTTATTCCAATCGGTATCAATGTATTGACCCTCTTTATCAAAGAAGTTGTAACAAATATCCCCTGTTACCCTCTCTTTGTTTTCTAGTGCGGTAGGATCCACTTTATGCAAGTATGCACCTGTCATTTCATCGTAGACAGGGGCTCCTCCAATACCCACTAAGGCAATATCCACACGCTTCATTAAATCAAATGTCTTTTTAATGAAGTTTTGGGATAAAAGCACTTGTTTGGCCATGGGATTGTCCACCAACACAGGAACATGCAGATCCACGGACACACCGCCAGTACGACGAGCAAAGATATCACACACCACATTCGCTTGAATATCAGTGTGCTCTTTACCAAGACCTCCCACTAAAGGGACAAAGGTTAAATTGTTCATGGTAACATTCAAATACATGTTTGACGCCACCTCATACACGGTCGTTCCAGCACTCACACCAATGATGGAATCCGATTGAATCACCTTTGAAAGATACTTGGCAGTCGCATCACCAATACGTTGTTTGACTTGTGAAGGATCTGCAGCATTAACACAAATTACTGTCTCCAAGTCATACTTTTTCTTGATCCTCTCCTCCAATTGCTTGTAAGGATGGAACAGTTCATCATGCACTCTGATTTCAACAATTCCTAAATCTCGAGCACGCGAAAGGTACTTCGACACTAAGGAGCGAGAAATGTTAAAGCGTTTAGCTACATCATCTTGAGTGGCTTCTTCACCATAATACATTTGCGCAATGTCAATCAGCAGGCGTAAATCATCTTTGTTCGTCATACGGCCTCCATTGTGAAAACTACATCTTCGCTCACATCATAAAACGCACTGTAACAAATGTCAAATTAAAAGGTTTGAAACAAACAATTGTTACAAACCTAGTGTTTTTTTGTGAATATTTCACATGTTACGTCACAAATGTTACGTTGTTTCACAACTCTTGAACCCATGTTTTGATTGTGTTAAAGAGGGTGGAAATGACTTCTTCATTGCTTAGTTCTTTTGATAGTGCTTGTGATAAAGTCATCATGCATGATGGATCAATGGTGGGAAAACGAGGATCTTGGGTGGTGTTCGCAATGTCATAGAAGGTTTTCATTAATTCCCCTCTTCGCATTTGATCTCCACTGATCATGAGTGTTGCAGAGACAATGACTTTCTCCTTCATTCTTTTTTGTGCGATGCCACACCATTTCTTTTCATTAATCACCCCATCATACTTTCC
>CAYSNT010000016.1:0-11886 GCA_964432505.1 uncultured Erysipelothrix sp. | reverse complement strand
TAAGGAGGAAAACAATGGAATGGTCATGTAAATGTCTAGGTTGTGAACATCAAATGTGTACCAATCGTGTACCCATTTTTTCATCCTTAACCAATGAAGAAATGGATGCGATCCAAACACTTATTATTCAACGCACATACAACAAAGGTGAGGTCATTTTAAAAGCAAATGAACCCATGCATGCTTTGTTTATTCTTAATGAAGGTGTTGTGAAAATCAATAAACGGTATCAAGATAAAGAGCAAATCCTTTATTTACTTTCTGAAAATGAATTCTTTGGTGAAACCAACTTGTTTGCGCAAACCAACTCTAATATGAATGTTATCGCATTAACAAAGACAGTGTTGTGTACCATTTCTAAAGCTGACTTTGAGCGATTGGTGTTTAAATATCCATCCATTGCGTTAAAGATGCTTGAAGAAATCACCCATCGTTTGATCAAGACGCAACAACTCATTGAAAATACAGGGTTTAAACCGATTGATGAGCGAATTGTGGAAATGCTTAATGAATTTGCTCCAAAGTATGGACAAAAAGCCGATAAAGGCACATTAATTGAACTTCCTTTGAATCGTGAAGAATTGGCCAACTATTTAGGTCTAACTCGTGAAACCATCTCACGCAAACTGGCGAAAATGGATAAAGATGGTTTAATCAAAATCATTGGACACAAGAAGATTTTATTGTATCATTCGTCTTAAGGACGAATGATTTTTTTATGAAAGAGATCATTATGAATCAACCAGTTATCTATTGGACCAGTCGTGCACTTCGTGTTCGTGATAATCCAGCTTTAGCATTAGCCCAGCATTTAGCTTTAAAACAAGAGCGACCACTTAAAGTGGTTTTTGTGGTGTATCCTCATTTTCCATATGCCAATCAAAGAAACATGCATTTTTTACTGACGGGACTTAAGGAGATGCAAACCAAACTTGCAGAATTGAACATCCCCTTAGAATGTGTTCTTCAAGACCCTGTCGAATACTTCCAAGAAGCGTGCTCATCAATGAGTGTTGTAGTGATGGATCATCATGTGTTAAAACATGTAAAAAAAGTTCAAGCAAACGTGATTGAACTTTGCCAAAGCAATCATGTTGAGCATCATGTGGTGAGTGTAGCCACTGTCATTCCTGTTGAGATGGCCAGTTCAAAACTTGAATTTGCTGCAAAAACCATTCGACCAAAAATTATGAAACAATACAAAGAATGGTTAGTTGAAAGTGACCCTATCATTTATCATTCATTAAACAAAGAAGTAAAGATAAACTCCATTGACGTTAATCACATCATGAAATCATTCCCACACTGGAAAGTCTTATCATTATCAGAGCTTATTCCAGGTGAAGACGCAGGGTATAAACAACTTCGGCATTTCATTCAAGATGGATTAGAACGCTATGAATCTCGTAATGAAATCCCGATGAAGGCTCAATCATATTTATCAGCCTATCTTCATTTTGGGATGATTTCACCAAAAGTGATGATAAAAGCAGTTGAATCATCCCAGTTACCTGCATCTGCACTGTTTGTTGAGGAAGCGTTAGTTAGACGTGAATTGGCTGAAAATTATTGTCACTACAATGAACATTATGATTCGCTTGAAGGAGCATGGCCATGGGCTAAAAAAACACTGCTTGAACATGCTCATGATAAGCGTGAGTATCTCTATACTCTAGATGATTTTGAATCAGCACAGACTCATGATGATGTGTGGAATGAGTGTATGAACATAATTAAAGATAAAGGGTATTTGCACTCATACTTAAGAATGTATTGGGCGAAGATGGTGTTGTATTGGAGTGATTCACCGCAGAAGGCTATTGAAATACTCATTCATCTTAATGATACTTATTTTCTCGATGGACGTGATCCTAATGGGTACACAGGCATCATGTGGAGTGTAGCAGGGGTGCATGACCGTCCTTGGTTTAATCGACCTGTCATAGGCTTAATTCGTGCTATGGGAAAAGAAGGAACACTCAAGAAAACTAAAATGAAACTTTAAACTATCATGGCTTTGAGTTCTTGAAGTGCTTGAATGACTTCGTTTTTGTAGTGGTAAACACTAGGGGTTCTTCGTTCGATGTTAGAAAGGTGATTAAACAAGGCGTGGACTGTATTTCCTTCAGTACTTACCACTGCAATGTGTTGGATAATGGATGGCTTCATTGGTGTAATCACTGCTCCTACATGCTCTCTTACTGAAACATTGACGGTGATATCTTGAATCATGTCAGTGCGATGAATCAAAGAAAAATGATAATTAGGAAATGACGATAAAGTTGTGATGATGTTGTCAAGATAGGCGTGACATTCCTGAGAAGTGAGTTTCATCAATCTGTTCGCAAAGAAGCGACCTTCATGCAGTGTATGTTCTGAATCTAAGATAAACTCTTTGAGTGATTTGTAAATAATCAGTTCAGAAACATCCACACTGGCTATCATGTTTTCTCGAGTTTTCAAATACTTCCTGACGATACTAAGATAACGCTCCACCATATCAGAAGGTAAGCTTTGAGCATATCTTTCAAATACGCTTAGTGGAAGAAAGAAGGGACTAGGGAAGTGATTAAACATTTTTATGCGATAATCCGTGGTTTCAGTCAACAACATCCTTTCAAGTAGGCTGATTTGCGTTTCTAGTGAGTAGATCGTAACAAGGGATCGACAATGGGTCATTCGTCCAAAGAATAAAGCTGACTGCATGTAGATGGACGGTAAGTCGAAATGCAAGTAACCAATTTTTTCAAACTCAGAATGTTGTGAACTGAGTGAAACATACGCTAGCGTATCTTTGATGATGAAGGTAGTAGATTTTACACTAGGTGTGGTGTAATGCGGTGAATAGAACGCATTCACTTTACCTAAAAACATAAGTGGTAACCATGTATTAAGTACACCCACATACAGTTCGCTTGGTCGGGTGATTAAAAAAATCACCGAAATTCGATGTCCTTTCAATGTCAAACCCTTTAAATAATTGGCCCATAGATATGGAAAGTTTGGATCTTCTAACCACCATTCTTGTTCTTCATCAGAAAAGATATATAAATCGTGAGGGGTATGAAGTTCTAATGCGGTACTTAAAAAATACAGAACAGCATCTCTTTTCCCCTGATTTGTTTTATAGATATAAACATCAGTTCGAGTATCAGTGTCCAATGACATTTTCGGTTGCATGGCTAGCTCATCTTGATTGCTCATAATCAACCGCAGTTGAGAAAGTGATTCTGAAGTGTTCGTGTAATTCATGAGAGGAATCTGAGGTTTTGTGTTCGAAACCATGAGCCAATCTTCAAAGACATCTTGCTCATCACTTAAATGCGTTGCTACAGCACGATGCCCTGCAATGATCATGTTGATCTCATCGCGTTGTACCTGTGTTTTAATAGCAGAAAGAAAATACCGAGCTAATTCTTTGTATTGTCCATTTTTTGCGGAAGGTAGTCGATTACCGTTTTTCCAGCGACTTAGTAAAGAAACATCATAACCACAATGTTTTGAAACCAATTTATGATTCAAGTTCAGTAAACGATACAAATAAGAAAATTTCTCATGAAAGAACATAGTACACCTCAATAAAACAAGTTTGACATAAATTGACAAAAAATGTCAATGACAATATGTCAAAATATGTGTGACAATTAGATTGATATCATGTAGAATAGAAAGCGGAAGTGAACGTGAAGGAATGGGGAATGTCCAAGCGGGTGGCGGATGAAAAAGACGAATACGTCTTTTTTTATGTTACAATGATTCAAAATGATAGGAATGACTGTATGAATCGATTTATGGCCTTGGATTTTGAAACTGCCAATAGATATCCTTTAAGTGCTTGTGCATTAGGGATTGTGGTGTTTGAAGATGGAGTAGAGATTTTCAGAAAGTCATGGTATTTAAAGCCACCATCACCGTATGATGCTTTTGATGTTGCAAACATCCGTATTCATAACATTACACCCACTATGGTTGCTTTAGCTCCAAGTTTCAATGATATCTTTCCTCAAATTCTGCCTTATCTTAAAGATACACTTCTAATTGCTCACAATGCGGAATTTGATATTGGGATATTAAAATCATTAATTGCCTATTATCATTGTGAAGCTCCACCATTAACATATGGATGTACAGTGCAATTATCGCGACGTGCCTTTGAAGGGTTAGTTAATTATAAACTGAACACCGTTTCTGAAACTTTAGGATTTCCTTTAAACCATCATGATGCGCTCTCTGACGCTTTAGCCTGTGCAAATATCCTGCTATTTACAATGATGGGAATGAATGAATTCAATGTGTTAAATTGTTTCAATCTACTTGGTGTAAATCTAAAACAAGTATTATGAAATCCTTTACATTTATTTCATTGTTTACATTTGGGTCTAAGACTTATATAATACAAGTATTATTGAGGAACTTATGAACACATATGAGAACAATGCCTATTTCTGGCAAAAAATCGACACTTTAACTTTTTCAAGTCATTTTGTTTTATCACAACCGAAAGGTTCAAGCCATCCTGTCTATCATAATCTTATTTACCCTTTGGATTATGGTTATTTAAAGGATACTTTATCAGCTGATGCCAATGGCATATCAATGTATAAAGGATCACTATCCACATCCATGGTCAATGCCTGTGTGGTTGCTGCAGACATTTTGAAGAAAGATATTGAAATCAAATTGCTGTTAGGATGCACTCCTAGTGAAGAAGAAGATGTCCTTCGCTTTCTTAATCAAACCGAATTTCAAAAAACAGTGTTAATTCGTCGAGCTAACACCGTACCTTCATGGGCAATGAATGACTAGGCCCATTTTTTTATGACACAAGTACAAATCACAATTCAAAAAACAGGAATCAATGGTGAAGGCATTGGTTACTACCTAAAAAAACCAGTTTTTATTCCACAATCCGCACTAGGAGATATCGTGGAAGCAAAGCTGACTTTATCGACCTCAAAAACATACTATAATGGAGAACTCATTAAAGTTGTTCATCCTTCGAATCATCGTATTAAACCAGTGTGTGCTCATTTTGAAACCTGTGGGGGATGTGCCCTCATGCATGTGAATCTCAAAAGTGCTGATCAAATCAAGATTGATTTGGTTAAACAAGCACTCAACAAGTATGCTCAAATCAATCCACCCATTAGTTTTGAATCCAATCCTCATCCTTTTGCATATCGTAATCAATGTAAATTTGTGTTAGGAGAAAATCCTAAAGGGATTAATAGTGGGATGTTTTCAGTCAATTCCAATGCTTTTGTCCCTATTACCACATGTCATGTCCATGAGGAAAATGTTGAGTTTACAAGAGTCAAAGTTGTTGAACTGCTTCAAAAGCACAAAGCACCTATCTTTACACGCATCCAACCGCAAGGGTTTAGAAACGTTGTCATTCGCTCCATTCAACATCAAACCATGGTTACTTTGGTGAGTCATGCCTACATTGACTTACCAGCCTTATATGATGATATCGCTCAACTTCCAACCGTGGTGAGTGTGAATGTGAACTTTAATCCAGACCGAAAGTCCATTTCTGTCTTTGGATCACAAACCATGCATCTAAGAAAAGAAAAAAAACAAACATTCACCATGCATGGATTAACGCTAGCTTTATCACCAACATCGTTCTTTCAACTCAACACAACTGTTGCTTCAAACATGTATGCATACGTGGCCTCACTCATTCCTAAGGATTTCCAAGTTGTGGAAGCGTATTGTGGTATTGGAGTCATGGGATGCATGGTCGCAAAGCATGTTAAGAAAGTCATTGGTTTTGATATCGATGCCTCATCCATTAAAGACGCCAATGAGAATGCTGCGAATAATCAATTAAAAAACGTGGTTTTCAAACGCAAAGATGCCTTAGAAGGTTTAAAAGAAGTCGCTAATTTGACTCATAAATTCACATTGCTTGTCGATCCACCACGTACTGGATTATCACAATCACTCATTCAAACGATTTTAGCCACCAAAATCAAGCATGTAGTGTATGTGTCGTGTAATCCAAGTACCCTAGGTAAAGATCTAGCATTACTTAAGGATCAATACTACATTGAATCCGTTAAAGCTTTTGATATGTTTTCTCAAACTCCTCTTGTGGAAACGGTTGTTTCGCTAAGAAGACGATAAAAGGAGATTTCATGAAAGGAAAAATCATTTGCAACATCGCCATCAGTCTTGATGGTTATATCGCCGATGAACAGGATGGTTATGATTGGATTCAAGGACACCATGATCAAACTTTGAACAATGATCATCCTTGCCTATGAAGCATTTTTAGATACCATTGATGTTGTTATCATGGGAAAACGTAGTTTTGATTTGAAGATGCATGAACAGTTTAACAATCATTGTGTTATGGTACTCACACATCAACCCATCCAAAATCAAAACAACGTCGAGTTCTTTTCCTCCAATGATTTTCATATTATTAAAAACCTAAAAAAGCATGGAAAAAACGTGTATGTTTTTGGTGGAGGAGTTCTTGTTTCTACTCTATTAAAAGAACAACTTATTGATGAGTTTATCATTGGAATCATTCCCGTTTTATTAGGCAAAGGTATCAAATTGTTTCATGAAGGTTATCCAGTTCAATCCTTTACACTCACAGGGACAAAGATTGAGGATGGAATTGTACTTCTCTTTTATCAAAAACGATAAATCCATAATTTTTGCTTATACAATCATTCATATCTATTGATTGAATGAAAAAGCGTTTATTCAAAATGTATTGAAACAGTTGTGAAAATTTGTTAAACTTTGTTCAGCTAAACACCGTATATCCTCGCTAATATGGAGCGAGAGTCTCTACCCGACAACCGTAAACTGTCGGACTACGATGGTTGAACACTGCATCTTTCTGCGTGCTTCCCATCGAAAACGGGAAGTTTTTTCGTTTTTAAACGGGTTTAGCATACAGAAAGGGGAACATAATTACATGTTCGACAAATTTTTTCGTATTTCTGAAAAAGGAAGTACCGTCAAAACCGAGCTTTTAGCTGGGTTAACAACCTTCTTGACTATGGCCTATATCCTTGCGGTTAACCCCGGGATCATGTCCGATGGAGGGATGCCTTTTGCAGGTGCTTTCCTTGCTACCGCTTTAGCTGCAGGTTTTTCTTCCATCTTAATGGGTGTGTATGCTAACTATCCAGTCGCATTAGCTTCAGGTATGGGTCTTAATGCTTTCTTCACCTACACTGTTGTCTTTAATTTTGGTTTATCTTGGCAAGCCGCTTTAGCTGCGGTCTTCATCAGTGGTATCTTATTCTTAGTGATTTCACTCACCGGAGTACGTAAGGTTGTTATTAATGCCATTCCTGCACAACTCAAATTAGCTATCGGTGCTGGTATTGGTTTCTTTATTGCCTTTATTGGTTTAAAGAATGCTGGTATTGTTGTTTCTCATCCTGCTACTTATGTTGCATTAGGAAACTTCACTGCACCAGCGGTCGCATTAGCGTTATTTGGAATTGTCGTGACTGTTGCATTACTTGCGAAAAAAGTAAAAGCAGGGGTCTTCCTAGGGATGGTCATTACTGCCGTGGTCGGTGTTGCATTAGGTCTTGCCGGTGTTGAAGGCATGCCAGCTCTTCCAACGGCTGTTTTCTCACTTGATTTGGATTTCTCAACTGTCTTTGCATTCACAACTGGATTTGAAGAGTTATTAGCAAGTCCAAAACTGATTGTTATTATTGTCACTTTCCTCTTCGTCGATTTCTTTGATACAGCTGGAACCCTTGTTGCGGTTGCGAATCGTACAAATCTTATCAATAATGAGGGCGAGCTTGAAAATGTTGACAGAGCATTAACTACTGATGCAGTGGGTACCATCGTTGGTGCTGTGTTAGGAACATCAACTGTAACATCTTACATCGAGTCCGCATCAGGAGTTGAAGTCGGAGGCCGAACTGGTCTTACGGCGGTGACAACCGGTGTCTTGTTCCTTGTTGCGATTGTCTTTGCTCCAATCTTAGCAGTTGTTAACTCAACTGTTACTGCTCCTGCTTTAGTGATTGTTGGTATCTTGATGGCTCAACAATTAGGTGGAGTAAACTGGGATGATTTTACAGCAGCAGCTTCAGGCTTTGTGGCTGTCATCATGATGGTCTTAAGTTTCTCCATCTCTGATGGTATTGCCTTAGGATTCATTACGTATGCTGTTGCTAAAGTGGCTGGTGGTAAAGCTAAAGACGTCAATCTTGTGGTTTGGCTATTACTACCTCTGTTTATCATTCATTACATTCTAAAATAAACCAATGATTAAGCGGAAGCATTCTTCCGCTTAATTTTTAAAAGAAGGAGAACTTTATGAAAGTTATTCAAGAAGCTTACACCTACGATGATGTTCTACTTGTTCCTGCTTATTCGAGTGTGACACCAGCCTTTGTTAACCCTCGATTACGTTGGAATGAGCAATTTGAGATGCATGCTCCTATCTTTGCGGCTGCCATGGACAGTGTCAGTGAAGCCAACATGGCCATCGCTTTAGCCATTGCGGGAGGCATTGCTTTCATTCATAAAAACATGAGTATTGATGAACAAGCCCACATGGTTAGGCAGGTTAAATCAATCCACATCACCTATGAAGAACATCCCCATGCGTGTGTGAATGAATTCAATCAACTTGTGGTAGGGATTGCGGTTGGGGTAGGAGAAGACACGTTAGATCGTGTTAAAGCTTGTGTTGAAGCAGGAGCAGACCTCGTGAGTGTGGATTCGGCTCATGGTCATTCTAAGGGGGTCATAGATGCCATTAAAGCGATTAAATCCTTGTATCCTCACATAGAACTAGTAGGTGGGAATATTATCTCTCAAGAGGCTGCATTGGCCTTAAAAGAGGCTGGATGTACTGCCGTTAAAGTGGGTGTAGGACCAGGATCCATTTGCACAACACGTGTGGTAGCAGGAGTGGGTGTTCCACAACTCAGTGCGGTCATGAATGTGGCACAAGCACTTAAAGGCAGTGGCGTTAAAGTCATTGCCGATGGGGGCATCAAGTATTCTGGAGACATTGTTAAAGCCATTGGAGCAGGGGCTGATGCCGTCATGTTAGGATCACTCTTAGCAGGGTGTGATGAAACACCGGGTGAATTGATTCAAGTTGGTGATAAATTAATGAAGAGCTATGTCGGTATGGGATCACTCAAAGCTATGAAAAAAGGAAGCAGTGATCGCTATTTCCAAGGGGGAGTTAAAGAGCTTAATAAACTCGTTCCTGAAGGAGTAGAATCATTGGTACCAGCTAAGGGTCCAGTCAGTGATGTCATCTATCAAATGATGGGAGGACTTCGTTCAGGTATGGGATATTGTGGGTGTGCAACCTTAAGTGAACTTCAAGAGAAAGCGCAGTTTGTGCGCATTACGAATGCAGGACTGGTGGAATCTCATCCCCATGATGTTTTAATCGCAAAGGAGGCACCAAATTACCGTGGCCGATAAAATACTTGTCTGTGATTTTGGTAGTCAAACCAACCGTTTAATTGCCCGTCGTATCATAGAGATGGGTGTGAAGTGTGAACTCATTGATCATGAAACCCTTTATGAGCACTTAAGTGATCCGGATGTGAAGGGTATTATCTTTTCAGGTGGGCCTCATTCTGTGTATGAAGAGGGAGCAATGATGGTTGATCCACGGGTATATGACACTGGATTACCGATTTTAGGCATTTGTTATGGGATGCAGATGATGACACACCAACATAAAGGAAGTGTCAAAGCAGGGCATACCAAAGAATATGGAAAAACAGAAATGATGCTTTGTGGAGAATCTTTACTTACTCAAGGCATGGCTTCACCCACCTCAGTTTGGATGTCACATGGTGATCATGTGAGTGTACTCGCTCCAGGATTTAAATCAAAAGCGTATAGTTTTAATACTCCTTTTGCGCTCATTGAACATGAAACTCAACCTTGGTATGGAGTACAGTTTCATCCTGAAGTGACTCATTCCGTTGAAGGATTAACCCTGCTTCGCAATTTTGTGTTTTCAATTGCGAAAGTCAAGCAATTGTGGAAAGCCGCTGATTTCATTGAAGAAGAAGTGAAACGCATTCAAGACGAAGTTAAAGACAAAAAAGTGTTATGTGCATTATCTGGAGGAGTGGATTCTTCAGTGACAGCTTCCTTGCTTCATCAAGCCATTCAAGATCAATGTACGTTCATGTTCATTGATCATGGTTGTATGCGTTATGAAGAAGGGGAATGGATTCGTAAAACATTCATTGAGGAGCGTGGATATAATCTGGTGATGATTGATGCGAAGAAACGTTTCTTTGATGCGTTAAAAGGAGTCGTTGATCCAGAAAAGAAACGTAAGATCATTGGTGAAATGTTCATTCGTGTTTTTGAAGAAGAATCCAAGAAACTTGGATCGTTTGATTATTTAGCACAAGGTACTTTGTATACGGATGTGATTGAATCAGGGACTAAGACAGCACAAACCATTAAATCTCATCATAATGTGGGGGGCTTGCCAGAGGACGTGTCATTTAAGATCATAGAACCACTTAAAACGTTGTTTAAGGATGAAGCAAGACAAGTAGGACTGCAATTGGGGCTTCCTTATGAATTAGTGTATCGACAACCTTTCCCAGGTCCTGGGCTTTCTATTCGTGTCATGGGAGAAGTGAATGAAGAAAGTGTTCGCATTGTACGAGAAAGCGATAAGATTTTTAAAGAAGAACTCATTGAGTTTGACTTGTATGACAAGATTTGGCAATCCTTCAGTGTCAACACCAATGTACGTAGTGTAGGTGTCATGGGAGATCAACGAACCTATGGAGTGATGGTCGCTTTACGTGCGATTACGTCGTTGGATGGCATGAGTGCAGATGTGGCTCATTTGCCTTACGATTGTATTCTTAAGGTTTCTAATCGCATTGTGAATGAAGTTAAGGGAGTTAATCGCGTTACTTATGATGTGACGTCTAAACCTCCTGCAACCATTGAGTGGGAGTAGCGTTAGAAATTAAAAACTACATCAAACACGCATCACTTAGTACAGATAGAATCCAACACAGGATATAAAGGTGTATAGAGGAGTTTGAATGAAAGGGTCATTGAATTCAAGCTCTTTTTTAGTCTGTATGATTGAATCATCATGATTAATCAAATCCAGTGTCATTTCTTGAATGATGAAGGATGGTTTATTCAAAAAACAAAGTTTATGAAGTTGAAGTCGTTTGTGGTATACTAGTCAAATGTCAAAAGGAGTAGTTAAATGATTGAAGTAAGAGATATAACGATGCAATTTGATTCACGTGTTCTTTATGAGCATGTTAATTTGAAATTTACAGATGGTAATTGCTATGGATTAATTGGAGCTAATGGGGCAGGTAAATCCACTTTTTTAAGAATACTCAGTAAGGATTTAGAACCAGATTCAGGACAAGTGTTTATTCCTGAGAATGAAACACTGTACATGTTAAAGCAGGATCAATTTGCTTATGATGAATACACTGTTCTTGAAACCGTGATGATGGGTCATGAAGCACTCTACACAATCATGGTTGAAAAAGACAAACTGTATGCTAAAGCAGAGTTTAGTGAGGAAGATGGAATTTTAGCAGGTGAGCTTGAAGATAAGTTTGCAGAGATGGATGGTTGGAATGCTGAAAGTGATGCAGCGACACTGTTAAGTGGTTTAGGTGTCAGTGTTGATTTACATCATTCACTTATGAGTGAGTTAACGGGGAGTGAGAAAGTGAAGGTTTTACTTGCTCAATCCTTGTTTGGACAACCGAATACGCTTCTTCTTGATGAACCAACCAATAACCTTGATGTCAAAGCGGTCGCTTGGCTGGAAGAGTTTTTAATCAACTACAAGAATACGGTAATTATCGTCAGTCATGACAGACACTTTTTAAATAAAGTGTGTACCCA
>CAYSNT010000015.1:0-12392 GCA_964432505.1 uncultured Erysipelothrix sp. | reverse complement strand
ACCATTACACTTAAAGATGGATCATTAGAAACTCAAATTAATTCGAAAAAGGAGAATTATTATGAATGATATGTCATTTGAATCTGCATTAGCTCGTCTCAATGAAATCATTGCACTGTTGGAAAAAAATGAAGTATCTTTAGCTCAAGCAGCTGAATTATACAAAGAAGGGCAGTCCCTTTTAGAGCATGCACAGACGCAATTAACCCAGTTTGAAACACTCATTGAACCAAAAGGAGAATAACATGGAAAATCTTATTGATTTAACCTTTAAAAAAGAACACGCTTCTAAGGTGTTGGAAAGTGCACTTTATACTTTAAATGCACCAAGTAAGCTGATTCGTTACCAACTGGTTCATACACTTTGTGATGATCTTGGGGTTTGTGATACTCATGCAAACTTATTTGGTTTAGCATTAGAATGCATTCATGCCTATTCTTTAATTCATGATGATTTACCAAGCATGGATAATGACACTATGCGTCGTAATCAACCAACCAATCATTTGGTTTATGGTGAAGCCACTGCACTTCTTGCTGGTGATGCACTGCTCACGAAAGCCTTTGATTTGATTGCAAATTCTGGTTATAGTGATTATGTTAAGGTAGAACTTATAAAATTATTGGCTGGCAAATCTGGAATGTCTGGGATGATTTTGGGTCAACAACTGGATATGGAGTTTGAATCATCTGAAATTACCATGGATGACTATGTAAAAATGTCTGCATTAAAAACGGGACAATTATTCGCAGCAGCCCTAATGGGGGCAGCAATCATTGCTAAGGATGAGCGACATTTACCACATTATCAAACTTTAGGAGAGAATTTTGGAGTAGCTTTTCAAATTCAAGATGACTTATTAGAAGTGACTTCAGATGCTTCTGAAATAGGAAAATCACTTTCTGATGTCAATAATAAGAAGAAGACGTGTGTCACCTTGATTGGTTATGAAGCTTCTTTAGCTTATCTTAAAGATCTATTTGATGATATTGAAGAACAGTTTACATATTTAGGGTTAGTGGGTTCCACAACTCATCAATTGATTCATTCACTAAAACAGCGAAAGAAATAAAATGCGCCTAGATTTAAAAGTAGCACAAATGAGTGGGAAATCCAGATCTGCCTCTGCAGATTTTATTAAACGTGGGCTTGTGCTTGTCAATGATAACCTAGTTTTAAAACCTTCCTATGACATCAATGATGAGCGAGTAGAACTTTTAATTGAAAAGACATATGTTTCAAGAGGAGGTGAAAAACTTGCTGGAATCCTTCCTCATCTCTCATTAGATTTATCATTAATGAATGGACTCGATGTTGGAGCATCAACTGGAGGATTTACAGAATGTTTACTTCATCATGGAATTGCCTCAATGACATGTGTGGATGTAGGTCGTGATCAACTTCATGAATCTCTCAAGCAAGATGCAAGAGTTGAATATTATGAAGAAACATCTATTTTAGATTTTCATTCTATCGTCAAAAAAACATTTGATTTGATTGTTATGGATGTTTCATTCACTTCAATTCTTCATGTTTTTGATGCACTTCATCAGTTTACACATCCATCATCTTGGCTTATTCTTTTGTATAAGCCCCAATTTGAGGTAGGTGCAAAGCATCTAAGTAAAGCTGGTGTCGTGAAGAATGCTAAACTCACATTACAGGTTCAAAACAACATCATCTCAACAATTAAACTTAAAGGCTATCGAATTGTTCATGTTTTAGATTCACCATTAAAAGGGAAAGAAGGAAATCAAGAAACATTTCTTGTATTTCAAAGAATGGAGGAAGTATGATCATTTCATTGAATGTTGAAAACTTTGTCTTAATTGATCATATCAATTTGGATTTTAAGCCTGGTTTCAATGTTTTCACAGGTGAAACTGGGGCAGGGAAGAGTCTTCTTGTGGATGCCATTTCATTGTTGTGTGGTGCTAAAGCCTCCAATACGATGATTAAATCTAACAGTGATAGTGCTAAGGTTGAAGGTGTTTTTCAAGTTAAGGCACATTCAATGAGTGATGTCTTCGCACAAGAAATGGGGATTGATACCACTGATGTGGTGGTCTTATCTCGTGAAATTACACGTGATGGAAAAAATGTATGTCGCATTAACGGCAAGATTGTTCCTCTTACATTGTTAAAAGATTTTATGTCGTTTGAAGTCGATATTCATTCTCAACACGACACAACTTATCTTCTTAATGAAAAGCAACATTTACTTTTGGTTGATCAAGGTGTATCTCTAGATGTTAAAGAGCAAGTTAAGCAAAGCTATGTTGCTTATAAACAAGCCAAAGATGATTATGATTCTTTTCAATCACGTTTACTCAATGAAAAGGACTTGGATTTTGCACGTTTTCAACTTTCTGAAATTGAACAGTTTAATCCATCATTAGAAGACTATCTTGCATGTGAACAAGACATTCAACGTATGAGTGCCTTTGAAAAACTTGTCAGTAAAACAACACAAGTGTGTGATTTATTGGATAAGGATGATGGAATACTTGCTCAACTCTACCAAGCTATGAAAACGTTACAATCATGTCATGAAGATGAGGTCATTGTGCAAATGAGTGAATCACTTAATGAAGTCTATGCATTGAGTGATGATATTCGCTCAACATTGTATGATCGACTCCATACGTTTAGTTTTGATCAAGACGTGTTTGATGAGCTTAATGCTCGTTTATTAGGATATGAAAGGCTTAAACGAAAACATGGTGGAAGTCTTGAATCTCTTCTTAAAACCAAAGAAGAATTAAAAGAGCAAATTGATCGAGTGGATGATTATGAATTCCATGCTCTTAAATTATCGAAGAAAGTTCAAGAAACATATGCATCTTATCAAGACGCTGCACAAAAATTAACAACCCAACGCCAACTTGTTGCTCACTCACTTGAAGAAGGAATTAATCAGCAACTCACTGACTTGTCCTTACCTCATGCTCAGTTTAAAATTGTTATCTCACAAGATAAGGACAGTAAACTCGGACAAGATAAAATTGTCTTTCATATCAAAACAAATCCTGGTTCTCCTATGGGCCCTTTATCAAAAATTGCTTCAGGAGGGGAGTTGTCACGCTTAATGTTAGGATTGAAAACCATCTTTACTCCATTAGCAGACATTCAAGTCATGATTTTTGATGAGATTGATGTTGGTATTTCTGGACCGATTGCAAAGCAAATTGGTCTAAAAATGAGACAACTATCATTAAGTACCCAAGTATTTAGTATCACTCATTTAGCAATGGTGGCAGCATATGGGGATCGACATTTTAAAGTCATTAAAGAAGTCAAAAATGATGAGACTTTAGTTAAAGTCGATGAGCTTGATTATGATAAACGCATCAAAGAACTTGCTTTGATTTCCTCAGGAAGCATTAGTGATCATTCTATGAAAGCAGCTCAAGAGTTACTTGATGGTGTTCATGCGTAAACGAATGATTTTTCATGTGGATGTGAATGCTTTTTATGCTACGGTAGAAGAGATTGATCATCCAGAGTATAAGGATCAGCCAATAGCGGTTGCACCACAAAAACAACAAGCCATAATCACAACGTGCAATTATATAGCACGTTCCTATGGCATTAAGAGTGCTATGAGTGTTATGGAAGCCAAGCGACTTTGTCCTCATCTTGTCGTGACAGGATTACATTTTGAGCGTTATCACGAAGTTTCTGAAGCATTCATCACCATATGTGAGTCCATGTGTGAGAGCGTGGAGGTTGCGTCCGTAGATGAATGTTACATGGACATGAGTGAGGTAATGCATCAGTACAGCAAGCCTTTAGATGCAGCTATGTTACTTCAAAAAAGACTTCAAGATGAGTTGCAACTTAAAGTTAGTATTGGAATCGCATCAAACAAGTTTCTTGCGAAAGTTGCTAGTGATCTTAAGAAACCCAATGGGATTTCAATCATTCGTGATAATGAACTTAAGTCGAAATTATGGCCATTACCTTTACCCTCCATCATTGGTGTTGGTAAAAAGATGTATGAAGTCTTAGCTTCATTTCAACTCTATACAGTCGCTGATTTAATGAAATGTGATGAAGCAACGCTTGCACAAATACCATTGAACTTAAGGCCACTAATCGAACGATGTTCTGGAATTGACGAAAGCATGGTCAACCAAACACGGACTCATAAATCCATGGGACAAAGTCGAAGTATTGGCTATGATTGTGATGATGAAAAAACATTAACCCTCATCATTCAAGAGTGTGTGCAAGAATTGGTTAATCGAGCTTACAATGAGCGTGTTCTATTTAAGAACATTATCGTAGGTATTAAAGATGATGCCTATGAAAACCGCTCAAAATCGATGAATTTTGATGTACCAACGCAAGAGTATGGAAAGATATATGAGTATGTTAATGTCCTGTTTGATCAACTCTTTGAACAGAGTGTTAGACATATCAGTGTCAGTTGTTCTAAAATGATAGATGAAAGAGAGTATTTTGCTCAACTAAACTTATTCGAATGAAATCTTTAGAATCCTTTCAACATTACTGTCTTTATACCTTAGGGGTTAAACCAACTTCGATGAGCTCGTATGTTAGTGATATTCATCGTTTTTTAGCTTTCATAGAAGTTCATGATATCCAGAAGCTTAATCCTGAGGCTGTAGAGCGTTATTTTATTGAAGGATGTCATTCATTAAGTAAAACTACTTTATCTCGCTATCTAAGCGCTATTCGCGCTTACGTGAAGTATCTTAGCCTTAGCACAGATCAGTTTGACTTCAGTGAATTGTTAACATACGAGTTTAAATCAAAGCGATTACCTCATGTCATATCATTGAATGAATTTAGTCGTCTAATTGATAGTTCATTAGATAAACATGCTCATGTAGATGAACATTTGTTGATTGTACTGCTTTTCACTACAGGATTAAGAGTCAGCGAATGTGTTGATTTATCACTTAACTCACTTTATCTTAAAGAGAAAATGATTAAGTTAATCGGAAAAGGGGATAAGGAAAGAGTTGTTATTTTACATGAGCAATGTTTAGAAGTGCTTACTCAATATCTTAATGAGATTCGACCTAAAAGACTTGTTTCAAAATCACAACGTTTACTCATTCAACCCAATGGACGAGTTTATAGTCGACAAAAGGTGTATACTTTAATAAGGAACTGTGGGGAGCGTGTAGGACTTAAAGATATGCATCCTCATCGTTTACGGCATGGATTCGCAAGTACGCTTTTATCTCAAGGTGCTGATTTAAGAAGTGTTCAATCACTTCTTGGACACAGTGACATTAAAACCACTCAAATTTACACTCATGTCAGTGATCAATCATTGCATGAGAAGTATCATAGCTTCCACCCAGGAGCAAAAATGAAAAAGGAGAAACCATGAAATTCAAACGAATATTCACCATTGTTTTAGATTCAGTTGGAGTAGGGGAGTTGCCTGATGCAAAGGCGTACAATGATGAAGGTGCAGATACTCTAGGTCACATTGCACAAGCTGTTAATGGATTAAACCTTCCAAATCTAAAAGCTTTAGGTTTAGGTAATCTTCATCCTATTCAGGGAGTAGAACCTGTTGCACAGCCAAAAGCGAATTATGGAAAACTGATGGAAGCCAGTCTAGGAAAAGATACGATGACAGGTCATTGGGAAATGATGGGGTTACACATTAACGAACCATTCATTACCTTTACTGAGTCGGGATTTCCAGATGAATTAATTGAAGAATTGAAGTCAAGAACTGGGTTTGGTGTTGTTGGAAACAAGTCTGCTTCAGGAACTGAAATCATCGATGAATTTGGTGAACATCACATGCTAACTAATGACATGATTGTGTATACATCAGCCGATTCAGTCTTACAGATCGCCGCTCATGAAGAGACATTTGGTCTAGATAATCTGATTCGTGTGTGTGAGATTGCTCGTGATATTACAATGAAACCAGAATGGAAGTTAGGTCGGGTTATTGCTAGACCCTTTGTTGGGGCAAAAGTAGGGGAGTTTAAACGTACATCTAATCGAAAAGACTATGCTCTTAAGCCATTTGAGCCTACTGTACTAGACACCCTCAAAAATGCTCAATTAGACGTAATATCAATTGGAAAGATTGTAGATATCTTTGATCAAGAAGGAATAACTGAGTATCAAAAAACCAAATCCAACGTTGATGGAATGGAAAAGACAATTGAAATCGTTAGAAACAAAGATTTTACAGGATTATGTTTTGTGAACCTTGTTGATTTTGATGCTTTATGGGGACATCGTCGTAATCCAAAGGGTTATGCTGAAGAACTTGAAATTTTTGATAAGCAATTGGGTGAACTTCTACCTCATTTAAAAGCAGATGATTTGCTCATTCTTACCAGTGATCATGGAAATGATCCAACTCATCATGGTACAGATCACACACGTGAATATATATTCCAAATTGTTTATTCACCATCTTTAATAGGGAATAAGCAATTAGAAGTAGCAGATACCTTTGCTTCCATCGGAGCAACCATTGCTGATAACTTTGAAGTAGAACTCCCAAAACATGGCCGTTCTTATTTAAAAGATTATCAGTAATTTACATAATATACATTATACGAAGTAGCATTTCTGTGCTACTTTTTTAATATTTAAGTAGATTCAAGAACTCATTGTATCGATGATGAATGGTGAATTTTGGATGATAATACCTGATTAATATCTTTTGAATTTGAGGCTTAGGTACTGTTACACTCATTTTAAAACGATCACCACCTAATCTAACCATAATTCTATTGATAAACAATGGTTCAATGTTGTTGCCTTCGATGATGGTTCTTCTTTGATTCATACATTCAGATAATTGGCCTTTAAGTTCATAATATGTTAATCCAATCGATGGATTGAACATAACAGAATAAATATTATTAAATACTGCATTTAACTTGAAAAACAATTGATTTTTATATGTACTGCTACATTGCGCACCATTAAAAGTAGCTGGACCAGTGAGTGATGGTTCAGATCGTGCTACAACTTCACTGTGCATGACTTCTAAAGAATTTCGTTGTTCATGATCATGAAAAATAAAAATTCTTTCATTATGTATTAACTCGTTATTTTCTAGTATGGCATATACTGGTGTTTTAAACTCGACGTTTACACTTTTAGGATGACTGATTAAATTAAAAACATATGTCTCGTGAGTCTCTATCAAAGATAATGGAATTTTCACTCTAAATTGAACATTTTCATAAGTGTAATGGCATGTTTGATTGGGTTGTCTTAACGTAAACATACCACATAATGATGTTCCTCGATATTTCATGTGTTCAGTGTAGTTTGATTTAAGAGTGACCCCTTCATATCGTCTACTCTTCCCTTTTGAATCAATCATTTCAATCGCAATGGAATGTGTTAGCAAATTACGATAATGTTGTTGTTCAATCACAAAACCATATCCTTCAAAAACTAAATCAAAACGATCAACATAAACGTCAAATATCTCATGTTTAAAATGATCTTGTGTAATTTCCTGAACAGTTGGTGTGAACCCATGAATTGTGTTAATGAAAAAACTTCTTAAAAGAAATATACTCACAATAGAAACAATCGTTTTAATCACTTTCATAAAAAAACCTCCTTACTTAATGTATGAGGTAAGGAGGATAGTTTCCTACAAATTATCGTCGACGTTGTGTCAAGAGCAGTATTCTAACAATTTGAAGCAAGGTTGTCGCTAATGCAGCAACATAGGTTAAGGCTGCAGCATTAAGCATTTTTTTGACATATGGTAGATCCTCAAATCCAATGATTCCTTCTTCTACAAGCAAACGATTAGCTCTTGCAGAGGCATCATATTCAAGTGGTAAAGTAACCAATTGAAAGAATGCAATTACACCTAACATGAGTAATCCAATGTAAATAAGATTAAGAGAACTTGCAAAGAATCCAATAATGATAACAATCCAGGCTAAGTTTCCAGATATCACAGCTAAAGGTAACATGGAATTGCGAAGTTTAAGAAATGCATATCCTTCATGATCTTGAAGAACATGACCAACCTCGTGAGCTGCAATGGCAATAGAAGCAATGGAATTGGTATTATAGACTGTAGGTGAAAGCCTTACAGTTTTACTGCGAGGATCATAATGATCTCCTAAAAGTGATTGTGTCATCTCTACATTCACATCACTGACCCCTTGTCGTCTCATAATAAGTTGTGCAACATCAAATCCTGTCAATCGTGTGTTTGCAGCAACTTTTGAAAAACGATTGTAGACGTTCTTAACAGAAGTTTGTGCCCACAATGCAATAGCAATAGCAGCAAAGTAAAGAATTAAGTCCATTGTGAATCTCCTTATTTTTCTTATAAATATTATATCATAGAATAAAAAATAAGAAGCAAGTTTGCTTCTTATTATTTAACAAGATCTTTTAAAGCCTTAGCAGGTTTGAACCCTACACCACGAGAAGCCTCAATTTGGATGGATTCCTTTGTAAGCGGATTAAATCCTGTACGTGCTGAACGCTCTTTAACACTAAAACTTCCAAAGCCAGCTAAGTCGACTTTTTTACCTTCTTTTAAAGCAACAGCAATTTCTTCAAGTACCACATCAATGATTTCAGTGGATTGTTTTTTTGTGATTGACAATTTTTCTGAAACTAAATCAGCAAGCACCTTCTTATTCATAGATTCTGACATAGTGTACCTCCATCTACTCTACTATCATACACAAATTATCCCCCCCATGCAACACGATACAGTTGTTTTTTGTAGGGTTGTCTTAAGACTGTGTTAACTCAAATTCCTTCTTTAAATCTCGTTCTGTTAAAGATTGAATCATATCAGAGACTTTCTCTTGATGATGAACGATACGATTGACAGCTTCGCATATTGGCATTTCTACGTTATTCTCTTTAGCATAGTGTAGAACTCCAGCCAAAGCATAAACGCCTTCTACGGTTTTTTGATTGGTAGCTAGAAACATTGCTGCTTCATTGTCTTTACCAATTCGATAACCTGCTTGAAAATTTCGAGAGTGAGTGGAAGTGGCGGTAACTACCAAGTCCCCTACCCCACATAATCCTAAAAAGGTTTCAAGTTGACCACCCATGGCCAATCCAAGACGAGACATTTCAGCTAATCCTCGAGTAATTAATGCTGCTCTAGCATTATCAGCTAAACCAAATCCAGAGAGCATTCCACTGGCTAAGGCAATCACGTTTTTTGTCGCAACACCTAATTGTGCACCGATGACATCATGATTACGATACACTCTAAAATAATGGTTTGAGAACAAGCGTTGCACTTCAATGAGAGTGTCATCGTTTTGACCTACCACATTCACACTCGTGAGAAGTCGAATAACAACCTCTTCAGCATGGGATGGTCCAATTAAAGAAACTAGATCCTTAATAATGTGGGTAGACAATGTTTGTGCAATGGTTTCTGAAAGCAATTGAAAATTTCTAGGATTGAATCCTTTAGCGGTATTTACAAAGACTTTTGGAGTCGTAAATAAGTCATTGATTTGAACACACACATCCTCAATAGCAACAGAAGGTACACTTAAAACAATGGTTGAACATTGATCAAGATCAACCAATTGCGTTGTAACTTGAATTGAGCTGTTTAAGACAACATGCTCACCAAAAAACAGAGGATGGTTATGCGTATTTAAGATGATGTCACGATCTGAAGCTTCACGTGTATACACTATCACAGTATGTTGGTTATCACTTAAGACATTAGCTAATGCCAATCCCCAGCTTCCTGCTCCAATGATTCCAATACAACTCATTCTTCTTTACCTCTTGCTTTAATAACGATGGGTGTTCCAATGAAACCAAAAGCTTCTCTGATTTTATTTTCTAAGTAACGTTTATATGAGAAATGGAACAGATCAGGATCATTCACAAACAACAAGAACGTTGGAGGATTGACTGCTACTTGAGTCATGTAGTTTACTTTTAAACGTTTTCCTTGATGGGTTGGTGGTGGAGTTAAGGTGATTGCATCCATGATAACTTCATTGAGCACTGAAGTACTAATTCTTAATGAAGCAGATTCAAAGACTTGATTAACCAAAGGAATAATTTGATGAACACGCTGTTTAGTTAAAGCTGAAACTGTAATGATTGGTGCATAAGCAAGGTAGAGAAATTCTTCTCTTACTTTTTCTTGTATTACATGAAACGTGTGTTCATCTTTATCAACATCATCCCACTTATTTAGCACGATAATGATGGGTTTATTCATATCATGTGCATATCCTGCCACATGCTTATCTAAATCTGTGATTTCAATGGATGCATCCAACACAAACAAAACCACATCACTGCGTTCTATCGCACTCATTGATCGAAGTAATGCATACTTCTCGATCTTTTCATAAATTTTTCCACGTTTACGAATACCTGCTGTATCAATAATCGTGTAAGGTTGTTCATTAACAATGAAATCAGTATCAATCGCATCACGTGTCGTTCCTTCAATTTCAGAAACAATGACACGTTCTTGATTTAAAATAGCATTAACTAATGATGATTTCCCTACATTTGGGCGACCAATAATACTGAATTTTAATGCATCATCATTGGATTTTTTTCGTTTAGTAGGTAGATATTCAATGCATGTATCGAGTAAATCACCTACACCAATCCCATGCGCAGATGAGGTGGCAATGACACGATCAAATCCTAAAGCATAATAATCATACATTCTGTCTTGTTTTGAACCATCATCAATCTTATTTGCAGCTAAAATAATAGGCTTATTGGATGCATGTAGTTTTTTTGCGATCACACGATCTGTTTGATCAAGTCCAATCATTGCATCCACAACATAAATGATGATATCTGCTTCATCAAGCGCAATATCCACTTGCATCATGATTTCTTTCTGAAAAGGAAGGTCTTTTAAAACAATCCCACCCGTATCAATCACTCTTAATTTCTTTAATAACCATTCACATGTCCCGTACAAGCGATCACGAGTCACACCAGGCTCATCTAAAACAATGGATAAACGCTCTCCTATTAAACGATTAAACAATGTGGACTTTCCAACATTAGGTTGTCCAACAATGGCAACAACAGCATCAATCATACGTAACCTCCTTAGCTAGGTTGAGGATTGTTTCAACAACCTCATCAATACTCATGTTGGATGTATCAATCACATGAGCATTTTTAGATATTTTCAAAGGACTATCCAAACGATTCATATCATTAAAATCTCTTTGTTGAATGTCTTTTTCAATAATATCAAGATCAACATGTTGACCACGTGATTGTAAATCAAGAAAACGTCGTTTTGCTCTTGATTCAATGGACGCGGTTAAAAAGATTTGACACTCAGCATCAGGCAAAACAACGGTATTAATATCACGACCATCCATCACAAAACCTTTTTCTTGAGCCATACGTTTTTGTTGGGCAACAAGGTTTGCTCGAACCGATGAAAATGCCGCAACACTAGAGGCGGCATTGGATATTTCATGGCTACGAATGATGGTTGTCACATCTTGATCATTACAAGAAATTGAGCCATCTGGATGAAGTTGTATATAAAGATGAGGAAGTAAAGCTGATACTTCAGACTCATTTTTAATGTCAATTTTGGCTAACAAGGCATAATGAGCAACACAGCGATACATCGCTCCTGTATCAATGTGAGTGTAACCTAATCGTTCAGCCACTTTTTTTGCGATGGTGCTTTTGCCAGAAGCAACAGGACCATCAATACCAATATTTATTTTCATTGTAAGAATCCTCGACTGTTAATCAACCAATACAAAGCAATAAAGATAATTCCAACTAATCCAATGAGGAAAAGTGTAAGTAATGCATTCACAAGCTTATTGGTTGAGTTAAGTTGTGTGTTAACATCATGAATTGTTTTTTCAAAGGTAAGCAATGAAGTATTAATTTCTTGTGTTTTTTCAAGCAAAATTTCTTTGAGTTCTTCAACATTTTCTTGGTTTTGACCTTCTTCATCGTGCAATAAAATCTCTTTGATTTCATCCACAGAACTCGTGGTCGTAAGTGGTTCAGTAGATTTTGATATGGCCGAGAGAATGTTTTTTCCTGTATCAAAATCATTAGCTTGTCCAGATTTAATGTTATAGGCTTTAACTTCATTGATGAATTGGTCAATGAGATCAACGTCCATGTCATGTTCTAAAGATTTGAATGAACTTTGAGAAACAAGCGTCTTTGAATGAAGTGGAACATGAGGTTCGTCATTTTGCTCAACATTATACTTCTCATCAACATTGGATAAGCGAGAGGCATATGGGGCTAAAGCTTTGTGATAGACAATTCCTTCTTCATCTTTCGCAATTGAATCTCTTAAATCCGCATATTTCTTTACACGTGTTTCCATAGAATTACCTCAAATTCTTACCCATTATACCATAGTTCACAATTTAAAAAA
>CAYSNT010000014.1:0-12775 GCA_964432505.1 uncultured Erysipelothrix sp. | reverse complement strand
ATGATGAGTCTTTTATTTCTTAGTTTCTGGTCTCACATCATTTACAAGTGTACAGCAAATATTAAAATAAACTTGCTTGGTTGGATTCTTGCAGTCCTTGGAGTACTTTCAGTTCATCCAAGCGTTTAATATGGTTCGTATTAAGTTGAGTTCTTGACTGTAAATCTTCCTTAGACAAGAAATCAGCTTGTTCACGAGCTTCCATGATGGAACGACCCACGTTCTCTCCTAATCCTTCTAATACCACAAACGGTGGAATTAAGGCTTTAGGATCATTTGGGTCTTTTATGAAAATAGATGAGTGCGAATATTTCAAGCTAAGATTTGAGAAACGATATCCACGTAAACACATCTCTAAAGCCACTTCCAAAGAAGTAAAGAGTTCGCGTTCTTTGTTTGTAACTTGAGATTTTTGAGTGTTGTCATTTAAGCGCTGTTGAATATGATTAAGGCGTTCTAAGATTTTTTGCGGACCACCTAACATAGCATCAATATCGTAAGCATTAGCACGAAGAGACAAGAATGAAATGTAGTAATCAAGTGGATGATAAAGCTTATAATAAGCGACACGTACAGCCATGAGGACATAGGCAACTGCATGGGCTTTAGGGAACATATACTTGATTTTTTGACATGAATCAATGTACCAATCATCAACCCCATGTTGCTTCATGATTTCAATCCATTCTTTTTTAAGCCCTTTACCTTTACGAACACTCTCCATAATATCAAAAGCAATCTTCATTGGAAGTCCTTGATGAATGAGAGTCACCATAATATCATCACGACATCCAATCACATCACTGAGTGTTTTACCACTCATGACTAAATCTTTCGCATTGTTTAACCACACATCTGTACCATGAGATAAACCCGAAATACGAACTAGATCTGAGAAATTCTTAGGTTGTGTGACACGGAGCATTTCTCTAACAAAGGAAGTTCCAAACTCTGGTAAACCTACAGCTCCTGTTGAGTCAAATGGATATCGTTTATCCAAATGCAGTGCTTCATTCGATGAAAATAAACTCATGACTAATGGGTCATTAAGTGGGATTGTTTTTGGATCTACACCACTCACTTCTTCTAGCAGTTTCATTGCGCTAGGATCAAGATGACCTAGAATATCTAATTTCAGCAAATTATCATGAATATCAGCAAATTCAAAATGGGTTGTTTTCCATGGCGAATCAGGATTATTTGCTGGGAATTGGACTGGAGTAAACTCATAAACACTGTTCTCATCGGGAATGACAATGATACCTCCAGGATGTTGTCCTGTAGTTCGTTTCACACCTTCTACTCCACTGGCAAGCCATGAATACTTGGCATCTTTAGTATCTAAAGCGAAAGCATGATCTTCTCCATAACCCTTCGCATATCCATAAGCTGTTTTATTAGCTAAGGTACCTATAGTTCCAGCTCTGACCACATTTTTCTCACCAAACAATGTTTTGGTATAGGCATGAGCATATTCTTGATATTGATTGGAGAAGTTTAAGTCAATGTCGGGAACTTTATCTCCTTCAAATCCTAAGAATGTTTCAAAAGGAATATCTTGACCATCCACAGTGTATGGATGTCCACATGAGCATTGCTTATTTTCTAAATCAAAGCCACTTCCAACCTCTTCTCTAAACTCAACATTAAAGCAGCGCTCACAACGATAATGAGCTGGGAGCGGATTCACTTCTGTAATGTTAGCAAGAAACGCCACAAAGGAAGAACCCACAGAACCTCGAGATCCTACCATATAGCCATCATCAAGTGATTTTTTAACAAGTAAATGTGCAATATAGTAGATAACTCCAAATCCATTGGATGTTATAGCCTCATATTCCTTGTCCATGCGTTGAGTAATGAAAGCAGAAGGTGTTGGACCATACAATTCATGAAGTCGACTAAGAATGAGTGACTTTAAGTTTTCATCTGCGTTTTCAATCTTGGGAGTGAAAAGCTTTGAAGGAATAATAACGACATCATCTATCAAATCTTTTATACGATGGGTGTTCTTTACTACTAAATCATAAGACATCTCAGGACCAAGCCATGCGAAATCATCAAGCATTTCTTGGGTTGTTTTATAGTGTTGTTGTGGTGTCGTGTAAGCATTACGATCGTTTTGATCATATAAATACAGAGGATGTCTAACTCCACCTATACCCATAGAAGACACTAATATGTCACGGTAAATCTTTTCATTAGGAAACACATAGTGAACATCATTGGAAGCAGCAATGATTTTATTAAGTGATTTAGCAACATCAATCATTTTGCGCAAAATAGCTTTGAGTCGATCTTGATTAGCAATAGAATGCGTGATAATGAGATGTTGATAATGGTCTAATGGTTGAATTTCAATAAAATCATAAAAGGCCATTGCGGTTTTAAGTTCATCGATGCTTTTGTTTGCAGCCAATTCAAAAAGCTCATTATTGACACATGATGCTCCAATGAGTAAATGCTCTCGTCTTACTTCAATGTCTGATTTTAAAATTCGTGGCTCAGCTAGAAACTCATCATTGTCTTTTTTAGCAGCAGATTTTTTAAAGAAAGCTAATCGATCAGTATGGGCAAGTGAAACTAACTCGTATAAATGCTTAAGACCATCTTGGTTTCTAGCAAACACATTAACATGAGACTTGGAACGAACCTTAAAGGAATCTTCACTGTCAAATAAGGCTAATTGAGTAGTAGTATAGATTCCCTCTTGAAACAACAAGCGACATAGATTTTGAAAGACTTGATGCGTAATTTTAACATCATAATCAGCTCTGTGAGCTACTTCTTCATCGTACGCAATGTTAAAATAGCGAGCTACTTTACCTAATCTAAACGATTTTCTTTGACTTAATAACACACGTGAAAGTTCAAGTGTATCAATCACAGTAACATCAGGGAAAGATAGTTTAAGACGCTTGGCATTTTCTTTAATGAATCCCACATCAAAAGATGCATTATGTGCTACTAAAACACTGTCTTGAATAAAGGATAAGAAATCAGGTAAAACATCATTGATCGATGGTGAATCATTCACCATCGCTTGGGTAATGTTTGTTTTCGAAGTGATGAAATCATTAATGACTGAACTAGGTTTAATAAGTGTATGATAAGAATCAATGATTTGATGTTGGACAACTTTGATTGCTCCAATTTCAATGATTTCATCATAATCTGAGGATAAGCCTGTTGTTTCTAAGTCAAAGATTACATAAGACGCTTCTTCTAAATGCTGATCTTTAGGATGAGTTACAATCGTTGGATGAGCATCGACCATATTGAGTTCAACTCCATAAAGAAGTTTAAAAGGTTGTCCTGTCGCTTTTCTAAGTGCTTTAGCTTTAGCCTCTGCCTTAGGAAAGGCTTGGACGGAATTATGATCTGTGATTGCTAAAGCGATATGTTTACAATCAAAGGCACGTTGAATTAAGGCTGCAACATCACATACTCCATCCATTTCAGACATTTTGGTATGAGTCTGGAGTTCAATACGTTTATGTTCGTGAAGATCGATAGGATAATCTTTTTCGATGATATCAATCGTATCAACCATGATCATGGTTTCGTTCTTAAATCGATCTACCACAATCTTGCCTTTAACTTGAACCCATTGCTTAACCTTAACACTTAAAAATTCATTTTCTTTAAGAAAAATCTTACAAAATAAAGCATCGGTAAAGTCTGTGATGAGAAGAGTCATCAAAGTTTGATTGGATGACGCAAAGAAACGTGATTCAATTGACACAACCTCTCCTTCAATCCAAACTTCGTTCATGCCTTCATGGATGTCTTGAATGGGTGTCATTTTCTCTTCTCTTTTTACACGACGATACGTTGTTTTTTCAATTGCAGGAACGAGGGGTTTACTTTGAATTGGTTTAATCACAACATCAGGATCTGCATGTTTAAATTTCGCTTCATTGATGTGAATGGACACATCAAAACCTAAACGCTGTAAAAAGAGTTCACATTGAACACTTCCTGACTGTAACTCCCCTAACTGCATGGAATCATCAACAAGCAATTGAATTTGATGATCATCTAGCGTAACAAATGGTTTAATGGAATGATATTCATTGAAGTAGCGATGAATGTATGGTGTAATATCCTTCAAAGCATAATGACGAGTTTTAGTCTTATTCATGAACTGAATATTGCCATTGTATGTTAATTTCAAAACGTCACTTGCAGCAAGAAAAGTGTCAAAATCAATGAAATCAGGAAAGTCACAAAAAATAATCATGGACTGATTTTGTTTGTTTACAAGTATCCGTTGAATATTCAATGAATCTAGAATGGAGTGATGCATAATAACCTCTTAGCCTTATCATAATGAAATTATCCATTGATAAAAAGACTTGACTTTAATTATCTCACAAGTTTACTGAAAGCATCTTTAGCAGCATTCTGTTCAGCTTGTTTTTTACTTGACCCTTTTCCCTTACCTAACACTAAGTCATCCAATTTGACAACCACTTCAAAAGTCGGAGCATTGGAAGGCCCACTGCTCTTCACAACTTCATAAATCACTGTTTTTCGGGTGTCTGATTGAACATATTCTTGTAAGCGAGTTTTGTAATCATCGTGTTCTTGATCAAGCAATGATCTGAACTCTGGTAAAAGAAGTGGATCTAAAAATCGTTTTACATTACTTTTATCCTTTTGAAGATAAAGAGCTGCAACGAATGCTTCAAACACATCCGCAAGTAATGAGTCACGATTTCTTCCTCCGGTTTTCTCTTCTCCTACTCCTAGTTTTAGGAAACTAAAGAGTTCGCAACGACGTGTGATTGAAGCCAATGATTTTTCATTGACAAGTCGTGCACGAAGTGATGTCATTTCACCTTCCGTTAGCATAGGTTTATAGTGAAACAACAAGTCACTCACATACAGTTGAAGCACTGCATCTCCTAAGAGTTCTAAACGCTCATTATCTGCTTTCACATGTTTGTTTTCATTAACAAAAGATGTATGCGTAAAAGCCTCTTCTATGACATCCAATCGATCAATAATTAATCCTTTATTGCTAAGAAATTCAATTAACGTTGACATGGTTCCTCCTAATCAATGCCTTTATGACTTTGCTCAATCACATGAGTGATGTATGCTTGATGCTGTTTGCTTTGACTTTGTAGTAAATCTAATGCAGTTTGTTTTGTTCTAATGAGCAAATCATAATCAGATATGATGTTCGCAAACTGAAATGATGGTAAACCTGATTGTTTTAAACCAATCAAATCACCAGGACCACGAAGTTTTAAATCTTGAGATGCTATTTCAAATCCATCATGACTATCCACTAAGACTTGAAGTCTTTGAAAAGATAAAGGATCTTGACTAGGATTTATCAAGTAACACACGCTTGATTTCTCACTGCGTCCAATACGCCCTCTCAACTGATGAAGTGAACTTAACCCAAAACGATGAGCATCATAGATAATCATACGAGTTGCATTAGGTACATCCACCCCGACCTCAACCACACTGGTTGACACAAGCATGGCAATTTTATTGGATGTAAAAGCATTCAATATCGTGTTCTTTTCTTCATTTTTCATTTTACCATGAAGTAAACCAATCTCAAATTGCTTTCCAAATGCCTTCTTAAGATTAGCATAAACACTCATAGCACTACGAGATTCACCATCATCTTCTATCAATGAAGTAATGACATAAACTTGCTCTTTTCGCTGAATCGTTACTAAAATATCATCTAAAACACTGGTAAAACTATTACCTTGAATCACATGAGTTTTAACAGTTCCTCGATTCATCGGTTTATTTTGTAGGGTAACCACATTCATATCCGCAAATAAGACGGAAGCCAATGTTCGTGGAATCGGTGTCGCACTCATGCTTAAAACATCCACATCCATGCCTTTTTGAATCAATTTCATTCTCTGCGCGACTCCAAAACGATGTTGTTCATCAATGATAACTAATCCTAATCGATTGTAGCTTACATCATCAGAAAATAAGGCATGAGTACCAATAACCAGACTAGGATGTGATTTCATATGCTCAAGTATGATTTTACGCTCATTTGGTTTGGATGAAGAAGTTAAGATGAAAATACGATCATTTATTTGATTCAATGTTTTAATCGCTGTTTCAAAGTGTTGAAATGCTAATACCTCAGTTGGAACCATAAGAGCGGCACTAAACCCCGCATGAAGATAGGCATAAGCTAGACACAACGCAACCACAGTCTTCCCTGATCCTACATCACCTTGAAGCAATGCTGAAGCAGTCACAGGTTGATTACATTCATGAAGCAGTGTATGTAATGCATTGTGTTGATCAAGAGTCAACTTATAAGGTAACGATTGAATGATGGGTGTTATCGCATCAATTGATAAGTAACGTTGTTGTTTTGAATGAACCACTCTTAAACGATTGTTTTGAATTTGAATGTGGTACTCTAGGAACTCACTGACTTTGAATCGTAGAATGGCATTCATAAGCTCATGCAATGATGTTGGTTGATGAATGTTTTTCATTGCTTTCGCTTGATTCATTAATTGATACGATTGAATGACATCTTGTGGCAAAGATTCGTGAATGTAGTTTTGACACAGTGACAAAGCTTTAGAGATTAATGATTTAATGCTTCTTAACGGTGTTTTATCTTTTAATGGATATATAGGATGAATGCTACCTAATTCACCTAAAGGTTGATAATACAGCGTAGAAGCTATGATTTGATTAGGATGTTTGTATTTTCCAATCAAAGTCACTTTTCTTAAAGGATCTTGAGGTGCTTTTAAATAATGACGATTAAAGATGGAAACTCGATACGACTTTTGTGCATCAAAAGAAAAATGAGTCACAGATTTATTCTTCGCATAATGGACAGATTTTAACGATGATGTGATATAACCTTCAAGAATGAGTGATTGACCATCAACTAAAAGAGTCTCATCACTAAGTTCATAAATGTCATATCTTACAGGATATACACTTAAAAAATCGCAAAGTGTTGCGCATTCATACTTCTTTAAAATGTCATTTTGGTTCTTTGTTAGTGTCATATTAAAAAAGGGAGTCTCTCCCTTTTATTCTACACCAATAATGTAGGAATAGACAGGTTGTCCACCCTCAATGACTTCAACTTCAATCTTCAAATCACTTTGGATAAAGTCAATGACCTCATCCTTTTCACTTTCATCAACACCTTCACCAACCACAAGGGTAATGATTTCGCTTTCCTCTTGTTTCATGTTAGATAAAAGGTGCTTAACAGCATCTAAACGCAGTGGAGTGGAAAGAATGATTTCTTTCTCTTGAATCGCCATATAATCATTAGCTTTAATTTCAGTTCCATTAATCATTGTGTCTTTAATCGCATACGTAATAGAACCTGATTGAACACGAGTGATGGCTTCATTCATCGCTTCTAAATTCTCCTCTACACTTGCTTCAGGTGAGAAATACAGGCAAGCACTTAATCCTTGTGGGATCGTTTTTGTTGGAAGAACATGAACAACGATATCTTCAATGATTGATTCAGCTTGTTGAGCAGCTAAAATAATGTTTGAGTTATTAGGTAAAACAATGACATGCTCTGCATTTAAAGACTCAATGACAGCCACAAAGTCTTCAGTTGAAGGATTCATGGTTTGACCACCAGAAATAATCGCATCAACGCGTAAATCTTTGAATGCTTGAGCAAGTCCATCCCCTGCAGCTACCGCAACGATGGCATAAGGTACACGCTTAACTTCAACAGGTAATGGTTCAGCATGTGAATGCGAAGCATGATCATCTAATAGAGCAGCATGTTGTTCTTGCATGTTTTCAATCTTAATTTTGACGAATTCTCCATGTCTTTGTGCTAAGTTCATCGCATCACCAGGAGTCAATGTATGAATATGGACTTTAACAATGTCCTCATCTTGAACAACGACGATAGAATCACCTAACGTTGAAAGTGATTCACGAAGAGCAAGTTCTGAAAAATCATCCAATTTTTCATTGTCAATGCGAATAATGAATTCAGTGCAATATCCAAACTCTTCATTCTCTAAATGAGCTTGGACATGACCACCACCACTCTTGACTTCAAGCAATGATACAGGTTGACCAATGAGAGCTAAATGCATTCCTTCAAACACGACGAGAAGACCTGCTCCACCACTATCTACCACTCCAACATCCTTTAAAACAGGCAATAGATTAGGTGTATTCTCAAGAGACTTTTGTGCCTCTTCAATAAGCAAGTTCATATAATCAAGAATCGTAGGATTAGAAAGTTCACTTAAGCGCGTTGCTGAATGTGCTGCTCCTTCTCTTAAAACAGTTAATATGGTTCCTTCAACTGGACGCATAACTGCTTTGTAGGCAATCTCTGATCCTTTATTGAATGCTGCCGCCATTTGAAAAGCATTTATGGTGTCTAAACCATCAACCCCTTGGAAAAACCCACGGAAAATCTGCGATAAAATAACCCCTGAATTTCCACGAGCTCCCATGAGCAATCCTTTAGACAATGATTTTGCCACTTCACCAATGTTTTGTGAATTGACTTTTAATGCATCACTGACGCCAGCAGTGAACGTTAAATTCATGTTGGTTCCCGTATCTCCATCAGGAACTGGAAACACATTAAGAGCATCAATCTCTTGATATCGGTTAGTTAAATGATTGGCACCACTCTCAATTAAGCGCTTAAATGATTCCCCATTTAAAATATGTAACTGTTCCATCATTTAATAACCTTCACTCCCTGTACATAGACATTAATACTTAAAAAAGGTTGATCCAACGTCTTTTCCAAAGTGTATTTCACTTTCTTTTGAACTTCATGAATCACCTCTGAGATTTTTACTCCAAATCCAATAATAATGAATAAGTCGAGCTCGTATCCCTTATCGAGTTGTCTAACAACAACTCCTTTTGAAAAATTTTCTCTTTTGAGTAATTCCGCAAGGCCATCTTTTAAAATCTTTTGTGAGGCCATCCCCACCACACCATAACATTCTGAAACAACTCCGCCAGCTAATGTAGCGATTGCTTCCTCGGAAACATTGAGTTTTCCAAGCGTTGTGATTTTTTCAATCCCCATATTGTTCCTCCATGTGGTTATTCTATTATAGTTAAAAGTTGTTTGAAGGTCAAATAGCTATGGACAAGGTGCGGCACGTGCAGTGGAAGTCACACTGTCCAAATATAAGCAATCATTGTTATCATCAATTAAATCAATGAATAACGGCAATTGATTAAGCAAAATCAATGACCTCATATCAGTATGAATATTAAGTCCATTATCTAAAGTCACAATCATCATGGCTTCATCATAAGTGGATGGATTTTGCTTAATATTCGCCATTAAGTTTAGCACAAAATCCTCAAGACCTAGGAGTGATGTTGCTAATTTCACAGATAATTCACTTTCACTAAACCCATCTAGCTGTGGCAAATAATAGAAAAGACTGGAATGTTCTGGCTTTAATGGATAAAACACGCCATTACTGAGTAAGAGTGTACTTGTTGTTTTAGCTAAAGGCTTGTATTCAACCACACTTACAAATGCATTGTTCTGGTTGAAAACAAAGGATATCGATTCAATTGCATCATCATCAATGTGAATCGTGGTAAACCAAGGTAAATGCAACCATAAGCGGTCTCCTTTAGAAAATGGGAGTTGATTTCTAATCGTTTGTTCATCAGATAAACGAACATCAGAAATGATGATGGTTTGAATTCTAAACAATGAACTTTGATCTAGCATATACAATCCAAAACCAATTAAAGTAATTAGCATTGAACTAACAATAAAAACAACGAGTTTTCTCAACAAGCGTAAACGAGCTTTCTTTCGATTAGCTTTAATGTGTGAAGAAATCTCCTTAACTGTAGGAATGTTGGAAGTAGGACTCATAAGTCTAACTCTTTCACAATTTGATCTAATTCATCCAATTGACTCAAAGATTTTAAGGCATTCTTCATAGCATTTAGTTTTTCATCATCATGTACAATAGCATTAATTGCATGATATAAAACTTCTACATTGATCTCTCTTTCATCCAAAATTTCAGCAGCTAAGGCTTTTTGAAGTGATTGAGCATTGAGAAACTGATGATTTCGAGTTACATAAGGAGATGGAATGAATAAAGTTGGTGTGTTTGAACCAATCACCTCTGCCATGGTGGTTGCTCCACCACGAGAGACTAATAAGGTTATGTTTGAATAAAGATCAATAAGTGATATTGAAGGAACAACCACGGTTTTGGAGTTTAAATCATTTAAATGGTGATAGGAATCATAAAAACGTGTTCCTGTGATAAATAAACGTTGATAATCCACCTCTGGAAATTGGACAATCATATCTGCAATCATCTTTTGCATGGTATAACTTCCTAACGATCCCATCACAAAAACAACACAAGGTTTTGATGGATCAAATCCTAAATCGGTAAACACTTTAGGATTAGGTTGATAGGACTTAAATTCGCTAGTACGAGGTGACCCCACCACTACCATTTTTGATTTAAAGAGTGATTTTTCAATATTGAATTGTGTAAGGATTTTCTTTGCTACAGGAGCAATCCATTCATTGCTTAATCCTAACACTGCATTTTGTTCATGAATATAAAGCGGTACTCGGTTAAAAAAAGAAACCCACCCACTCGCAAATGAGATGGAACCACCAAATGAAATCATCATATCGGGATGATACTTCTTAACATGCGAGTGAGTTTCTTTAAAAGATTGAATGAGTTCTTTTATAAAGAGTAAAAAACCTTTAAATGGCTTTCTTACTGTAGGACTTGTGACATTTAAAATGTCATATCCATGTTGAGGTAAAATGGATCCCTCAATTCGATTGCTTGATGCGATAAAATACACATCATGATGAAGTTCTTTAAGTTTATTTGCAAGTGTAATGGCTGGATAGATGTGTCCACCACTGCTACCAGCACTGATAAATATCGTTTTTTTCATGCAAACATTATACCATAGTGTTAAGTTTGTTATAATAAACCCATGAAACTAAGAAAAAAATGTTTAATTCTTGATCATGATGATACCATCATCAACTCACAAGAATCCATTCACTACCCCCTCTTTGTGGAAGTATTGAAGCAATTACGCCCAAACATCAAACCCATTGACTTTGAGCGATTCATTGAACTTTCCAATGAACATGGATTTGTCAAAATGTGTCGACTATTGTATCATTACACACCTCAGGAGATTCAGTATGAATATGAATACTGGAGACAACGATCGTCTACCATTCAAGCTCCTAGTTTTAATGGTTTAAAGGAAGTTTTAACTCAATTTGTAGATACAGGTGGGAAAATCATTGTTTATACCATGAATGCAAAACAAAATGTCATTGATGATTATGAGCGTTTGTTTAACCTTACCCCTGATGTCATCATTGCTCATGATTCTTTCTATAAACTAAAAAAACCTTATCGTTTATCTTTACTTAAAGCACTTGATGATTTAAAACTCAATGTCACAGAATGTGTCTTCATTGATGACACTCCAATGCTTTTAGAATTAAAAGATCGTTTGAATATGGATTTTATTGCTGCTAACTGGGCTAAAAGTGCTCAACCCCTATGGAAAGACAATACTCACGAAACAGTGCTAAGCGATCCATTACAGCTTATACCTTATCTTTTTGATGAATAAACAACAAAGGAGATATATGAAAACACGCATTACTGATTTATTTAACATTGAATTACCCATTATTCAAGGAGGGTTAGCTTACATAGCAGACGCAAGATTGGCAGCTGCAGTTTCCAATGCAGGTGGACTAGGTCAAATCACCGCCACAAGTTTAAAGGATGAACAATCACTTAAGCATGAGATTGAATTATTTCGACAACTAAGCAACAAACCATTTGGAGTCAATTTCGCGATTTCACGCTTTAAAGAAAACTACATGCCTTTACTTGAAATGGCGATATCCCATGATGTAAAGATTATTTCAATCACAGGTGGTGATCCAAGTCCAGTGTTTGATCGAATTAGAGGGCTTGGGATTAAAACGATGGTACTTGTAGCTGATGTGAGACAAGCCATCAAAGCTGAGAGTCTAGGTGCTGATGCAATTATTGCAGTTGGACAAGAAGGTGGAGGACATTTAGGTCGTACTGATGTTAGTACACTTGTACTAATCCCTCGTGTTGTAGACAGTGTATCCATTCCTGTCATCGCAAGTGGTGGTATTGGGGATGGAAGAGGTTTACTTGCTGCTTTAGCACTGGGTGCAGAAGGCATTGAAATGGGCACTCGATTCATTGCAACTCAAGAATGTCATTTAGCTAGCCCTCAGTATCAAAGTGATCTTGTTAAGGCTACTGAAACGGACACAACTGTCATTAAGAAAACACTTAAAACACCTGGAAGAGTTCTCATGAGTGATTATGTTAATCGGATACTTGAGTTAGAAAATCAAGGTGTAGGCTATGATGGATTGAAAGAGCTGGTCTCAGGATCAGCTAATCAACACTATATTAATACAGGTGATGCTACTCAAGGCTATGGATGGGCAGGACAAGTTACTGGTCTCATTCATAAAATTCTTGTGGCACAGAAACCCATTACCTTTAGGTGGTGGGAGGAGTGCCATGCTCCTTTCTATCCTTGAGTTTCAATGTATCTCTGGATTGTTCAGAAGAAACTTCGCCAATGCTGCAGGCAAAATAACCATCTGACCAAAATATTTTCTTTTTCCAGTATTTTTTCGACAGCATTAAAGAATGTTTTTGCCACAATCTATACGTTGTTTCCTGTTTTATTCTTTTTACAATCT
>CAYSNT010000013.1:0-13165 GCA_964432505.1 uncultured Erysipelothrix sp. | reverse complement strand
ACAACCTTTACAAACGTCTATCTTGATTCTAAGGGCATTGTGTACACCACTACGATGGGCACAAACATGCATGGGGTTAAGAAGCATAATACTGCTGGACAAAACATGTTTGCTAATCAGTATACATGGGGTCCAAACGACTTAATTGACTTAACCACCGACAATAAAGGCATCATTTACGCCGCATCTAAACAAGGTTTGATCTTTGTCTACACCAATGATGGACAATACATTTTCAGTTTTGGATCAGCTTATGGTAATTACGATATTGCGGGATTGTTCAGTTCAATCTCATCTATATCTGTTGATTCACAAGGTCAACTGTGGGTACTTGATAGTGAGAAATCGTTCATACAATCCTTTGAACCTACAGAGTATGCAACTCAAATCTACAGTGCGATTGATTTATTCAATCAAGGTGAATATGAAGGCGCAACAGTCTTATGGGACGGTGTATTACGACTTAATCAAATGTCTGTTTTAGCTCATAATGGCATTGGAATGAACTACATGTACACCCAACAATATGAAGATGCTATGTTTCATTTTGAAATTGCAGGTAATCGATTCTATTACTCTCAAGCGTTTTGGGAAGTAAGAAACAGTTGGTTACAATCCAATTTAGGATATATCCTTTCTGGATTGATCGGTTTCTCGCTAGTGATGGCAGTGACGAAAAAATGGCGTCGTAAACATGATGTATTAAAACCGGTCAAGAAATTCTTGCATAAGGTAGCTTCCATTAAGATTGTAAGTGATGTTCTCTTCATGTTTGCCTTCCTAAGACATCCTATTGATTCCTTCTATGACTTAAAAACAGGGCAGAAAGGATCAGTTAAAGGAGCTCTCATCATCTTTGCGCTCTTCTTCAGTATCTTCCTATGGTATCTCTTAGGAAAAGGGTTCATCTATCAAATGGTGGCCATCGAAGACATTGATCTACAATCCATCGTGGTTGGGTTCTTCTCAATATTCTTCCTAGCTATTTTATGTAACTTCTTAGTTTCTTCCATTAATGATGGTGAAGGTAGTTTCCTTCAACTTGTGAAGATGGTTGCATATAGTTTAGCTCCAATTATGATTGCTTATGTCGTGATTATTGGATTAAGTTATGTCTTAACTTACAATGAAACCTTCTTACTTCAAATTGTGGGTCAAGGTGCAGTTATATGGACCGGATTGAATCTCTACTTAGGAATTCAAGAAGTACATAACTACACTGTTAGAGAGTCGTTACGAAGCATTGTCTTAACCATTGTATTTATGTTAGTCATTGCCTTAATCTTACTTATTGTGATTATCATGACTGAACAAGTGTATATGTTCTTCGAAGCCATCTTAAAGGAGGTGATACGTAATGTCTTCAATTAAAAAACTGTTACTTGCGATTATAGGCCTTATCTTATCTGTTTCCACCATTATGGCTTCACTGTATATTCCTACACCTCAAGACACAAGTTTACCTCCAGAATCCATTACCTATGATGATTTGCAGCCTAATGAATTTGAATTGTTATATGAGACAAACAACTTAGCGTATTACTATCGTGAAGATCGTGATATTATCGCCATCAAAGACAAACGTAATGGTTATTTGTGGAAAACAGGACTTGATATTGAGTTCAATCGTTATCTTGAAGAAGCGTGTAATTTAGTTCCAGATGAAGAGAAAGACAACTGTGATCCACTGGAAGATCGTTTAAATACAACCTATACAGGGATTGCTAATTCTTTACTTACCATTGAATACTATGATGTCTCTTCTTCGATTCGTCGTTTATCCAGTGCATCTGATTCTGGAGTAACATCTAAGTTGGCAACAGTCAATGATGATCCTTCACATCGTCGCTTAGATATTGACTTCACTAATTTAAACATCCAAATTAAACTTCACATTCATTTTGATGATGAAGGTATTCGATATGACATTCGTCCTGATGAAGTAGGTGGTGGAGGGATTGATTCCTTAGCAGCCATCATGCTAACTCCTTTCTTAGGAGCTTCAGGTGGTGCAAAAGCCTATTGGGATCCTGAGCAGCAATCCTATCGACGTATTGTTCCAAATCCACCATTAGACGGGTATGTTCTTGTTCCTGATGGACCAGGAGCTCTTATTCGATTTGTTGACCGAAATACCAATCTCACTTCCTATGTAGGGAATGTGTATGGTGAGGATTTAACCGAAGCAGATTACTACTATGGTTGGGAAAGTTCCTTCTTACCTGTAAAAGCACCGTTGATGCCTGTGTTTGGGATTGCTCATGGTAATCGCCAAGCAGCATTTGTGGCTTATGCAGTGCAAGGGGGTGAGTACATGAACATCATTGTCTCTCCTGAAGAAAACCTTACAAACTATACGTTTGCGTATCCTCGATTTGAAATCAATAAATTATTCCACCAAGTTTACAATAAACAAGGGGATGGTTACTTCACTCTTATGGAAAATCGAAATGAATTTGATATTTCCATGAGATATGACTTCTTAGCTAATGATGGTAGTGAGGATGGACTCCCAGCAGACTATGTGGGTATGGCGTTGAAGTATCGTCAGCATCTGCTTGATAACGATCAACTTCCTTCAACCATCAATCATGAAGAAATTCCAATTCGTTTAGACTTTGTGATGTCAGACATTAAGCGCAGCGTTTTCGGGTTTGAGGATGTCATCGTAACAAGTGCAAATCAAGTGGGTTCAATCCTTGAGGATGTGAAGACATTGGGCATCAACAATGTGAGTAGTGGACTTCTTGGTTGGCAAAAAGGTGGAATCACCAACGGTCATCCTGGGCGTGTTTCTTTAAAAGGAGCGATTGGTTCACGAAATGATTATCGTTCGCTCATTCAAATAGCTAAAGACTTAGGATTCGATTTATCACCAGTTCAAGATTATGTCACAATCAATCGTGATCAAGTGAATTACTTTAACACGGCTGCCAAACACATGAACGGGTGGTACTTAGAATATCGCTTGCGTGATGTTATGCCAGTTTCAAATTTCGGTTATGCTCGTCCATCGGTGAGTGCAAAATGGTTACTTGAACAAAGTGGTCGATTAACTAGTCTAGGATTTGATTCATTGACAGTAGAGGGTATGATGTCGATTCTCATCAGTGAAACATCAAACAATAATTCAGAAGTTCATAAAACAATTGACCGTTTCCAATCGACATTTGATAAAATGGATGGCTCGATGCAAATTGCAGCCACAACACCGAATGATTATTTATGGAAATACGTCAATCGCTTCTTACAAGCCCCTGTTTATTCAAGTCAATTCTTAATTCAAACTGATACAGTACCATTCTTACAAATGGTCATTAACAATTCTATGGACATGTTTGCTCCATACTCTAACTTCTCATTCTACACACAAAGTGATGTGTTACGTATGATTGACTACAATCTATCCCCATCCTTTGTGTTAACCCATGAACCTTCTTATCAACTTTCTTTAACCAATTCAGCTCGCTTTTATTCCACCGAATACAAAGAATACAAAGATTTAATTCAAGCAATCTATGGACAAGTGAATTCAGTACTATCTGAAGTTGTCAATGCACGATGGATTGATCGTCAAGTGGTTGAAAACGGGGTCATTAAGAATGTTTACGACAACGGTAAAATGGTGATGATTAACTACACCAATCAAGACATTATCTTTAATGGAACGGTGATTGCACCTTTAAGTGCAATTGTGATGGAGGTAGAGTAATGAAAACGAAAAAGAATAAACCAAGTCGTTACTTCCAGAAGCAACAAAACCGTTTAGGATACCTCTTCTTTGCGCCATGGTTGATTGGATTTCTTGTCTTTACCTTGTTTCCATTCATTTACACCGTTTACTTAAGCTTCCATCGAGTAAATCTCAATGTCTTGGGATGGACAACCACATTCAATGGAATTGATAACTATGTGAGTGCATTACTCCGTAATCCGGATTTTACTCCAGCTTTAGTGCAGTTCTTTATTACTGAACTCATCTATGTTCCAACGATACTTATCATTTCATTTATCTTGGCTATCTTACTCAATGGTAACTTTAAATTTAGAACAACCTTCCGTGTCATTTACTTTCTTCCTGTGATTGTTATTTCGGGTTCTGTCATGAATCAATTGATGAGTTCAGGAAACGTTCAAATCGGGAATGTTCAAAACATCTTCGTATATCAAATCATTGAATCTTATAGCCGTGAACTGGCAGAAGTCATTGTCTTCTTATTCAATAACTTTGCACTTGTTTTATGGTTTACAGGAATTCCAATTGTCTTGTTCTTGAGTGGCTTACAAAAAATCAATACCAACCTTTATGAAGCAGCTCAAATTGACGGTGCTACATCATGGCAAATTTTATGGAAGATTACCATGCCTATTATTCGTCCAATTGTCTTGGTGGCTGCTGTATTCACAGTCGTGTCTCTTGGGATGTTTCCAATCAATCCCGTTTATGGCATGATTCAAAACGCCATCTTTGATACCGTGGGTGGATTAGGGGTCGCTTCATCGTATGCTTGGATTTACAGCTTAACGATCCTTATTCTCATTGGTATGATCTACTTTGTGTTAAGAGATAATTCAAAAGAAGTGTATGTGGTGGATGAGCGTAAGGCACAAGCTGAAAAAGAAGCTAAACGCATTGCACGCATGAATCGACAAAATCCATTGAAGAAGATGTTCAATAGAAAGGCAGGGTAGTTATGACAACCAAGAAACAAAAATTTGTTTGGGCTGAAAGTGATCTTAGACATAAACTTTTAGGAAGTCACATGACGGATGGATGGATTTATCGCTCTGCTGTCTATGTCTTACTGATTGCGATTGCCTATGTTTTCCTTTATCCATTACTTCGTATGTTATCGATGACTTTTATGTCCAGTGCTGACTTGATTAATCCAGAGATTGATTGGGTCCCTCAAAACTGGTCGTTCACTAACTTAAGAGTGGCTTGGTCTGTCATGGATATGCCAGGAACAATCTTAAATTCGTTATGGTATTCAGGCACATTATCCTTAGCTCAAACCTTTGTAGCCGCAATGACAGGATTTGCCTTTGCTCGTTATAACTTCAAGTTTAAAAATTTCTGGTTCTTAATGATTCTCATGTCTTTCATTATACCTGTTCCATTGGTTCTTATCCCACGTTGGATGATGTTCACAACGGTACAAAACCTAACAGGCATTAAGATGATTGGTACCATCTTTCCACAACTTCTCATGACGTTCTTAGGTCAAGGGGTTTACTCAGCCATTCTTATTCTCATATTCTTAAACTTCTTTAAAATGATTCCTTTGGCTTTGGATGAAGCTGCTCGTATTGACGGTGCAACATCTTGGCAAGTTTTCTTTCATATTATCCTTAAGATGTCAGTTCCAACCATTGCGACTGTGTTCTTATTTTCCTTCGTATGGAATTACAATGAATCGTATATCACATCTACTTTTGTGCGATCCGCAATGAAACTCATGCCTCTACAATTGTCGCTCTTTGATTCCATTTTTGAGCGGATGTCTGCAGGTGTTCCGGGTGCTCCAGGTGGACAATTTAGAATTAACGAATCCTTTAAGATGGCAGCCACATTGATTACCATGGCTCCAATGATGATTATGTATACATTTGTCCAGAAGCAATTTGTGGAAGGAATAGAAAAGACGGGGATTACAGGTGAATAATTTAAAGCAAGTTCGTGGAGTGAATTTCGGGGGATGGCTCGTATTAGAGCGATGGATGTCAAGAGAGCTATTTGAAGGTGTACAAGGCAATGACGAAACTGTATTTTCACTTCAAAAGCCTAGTGCAGAGGCTTTCTTACACCATCATTGGAATACGTTTATTACTTTTGATGATTTTAAATGGGTAGCGGATCATAAGGTTAACCTTATCCGTCTACCTTTTCCTTGGTGGATATTTGGAGATGTTCAGCCTTATTTCAGTGCATTAAAATGGTTGGACCAAGCGATGGATTGGGCTAATGAGGTTGGGGTTAAAGTACTCCTTGATTTGCATACGGCTCCTGGTTGTCAAAATGGCTTTGATAATGGTGGGATTGAAGGGGTATGCACTTGGCATCATGATCCTACCAACATTGAAAAAACCATTCAAATCTTAGAGAAGATTGCACATCGTTATAAAGATCACCCTGCATTATGGGGAATTGAAGCACTGAATGAACCTCGTTGGGATATTCCAATGGAAATCATTCAATCCTTTTATCTTGAAACCCATAAGCGACTCAGAAAGATTCTTTCAAAGGAACATACTTTAGTGTTTCACGATGCCTTCAGAAACAAAGAATGGGAAAGTTTCTTTACAAACAATCCATTAGAGAATGTGGTATTAGACCTTCATCTTTACCAATGTTTTGACGAGAAGTTCAATACTGCAGATATTTACTTTAATCTTAACTATGCTTTAAATGAGCAAGTTGAAGTCATTGATCGTGTTTCCAAACATGTGCGTTGCATTGTGGGGGAATGGTCTTTAGGGTTACACCCTCATAACTTTGAAGGCATGGATGCATTCAATCAGCATCTTGCATTGAGAAGTTTTGCGAGCACACAACTCATGGCATTTGAGAGAGGGTATGGATGGGTGTTCTGGAACTATAAGATTGGTTCTGGCAGCACCAACTGGAATTTTAAGAAACTGGTAGAAACAGGGGTATTACCACATGATTATTCACTTTAAACGTAGTCTTGCGATTGTTCTAACATTAACGCTGCTTGTGGGATGTGTAAAAGAACCGGTTGATGTAGTGGATGAAGAAGCTGAGTTAAGAGCAAAAGTGGCACAACTGGTTCAAGCTGAGCGTAACAATTTCACATCAAGTGATGCTTTAGAGATACCACTGGGCTCAGTCTTAAGTGGGGGTGGCTCACGTCCGATGGATGATTCCATTGAAGGATGGAAGCGCATGGTAAGTTTTTATCAAGAACAACTTGAGATTCCACTCATTTATGGGGTGGATGCAGTTCATGGGCATAATAACCTTAAAGGAGCAACCCTCTTTCCACATAACATCGGACTTGGGGCTGCGAATAATCCAGAATTAGTGAAGCAAATTGGGATTGCGACAGGCAAGGAAGTAAAGGCTACAGGTATTCATTGGAATTTCTCTCCAACCTTAGCGGTGGTTCAAGATGTTCGATGGGGAAGAGCGTATGAGAGCTTTTCTGAAGATCCACAACGGGTGTCAGCTTTAGGACTTGCTTACATCCAAGGACTTCAATCCACAGGCATCGCTGCCACTGCGAAGCATTTCTTAGCGGATGGTGGAACTACATTCAATACAGGATCATTAGGATACTTGATTGATCAAGGGGATGCCCAACTCAGTGAAGAAGAACTAAGACGCATTCATCTACTACCTTACCTTAGCGCAATCAATGAAGGGGAAGTGTTAACACTTATGGTTTCCTTCAGTAGTGTTAATGGCGAGAAGATGCATGGATCCAAATACTGGATTACAGATGTCTTGAAAGAAGAACTAGGATTTAAAGGATTAGTCATCAGTGATTGGGAAGCCATTCATCAATTGGAAGGTTCACTCTACCAGCAAATCGTTGCAGCTATCAATGCAGGGGTAGACATGTTGATGCAACCCAACAATTGGAAGGACAGTGTGGATCGTTTATATCGAGCGGTTAAAAACAATGATATTTCGATGGAACGCATTGATGATGCGATTGCACGCATCAACTATGTGAAAGAAGAATTAGGACTCCTTGATAACTCCTTTACACCTGAATCAGCCGATGTGGTGTATTCTGATGCCCATAAGCAACTCGCAAGAGAAGCGGTCTCACAATCACTTGTGTTACTTAAAAACAATCGAAACATTCTACCATTAGAAAAAAACACGAAGATTCTTCTCATTGGTCCAGGCAGTGATAATGCTGGATTGGCTAATGGGGGTTGGACGTATTCTTGGCAAGGTGAAAACAGTGGGGTTAATCTACCTCAAGCGACCACTTTAAAAATGGCTTTTGAAAGTATTGCGAGTGAACATCAAGGCATGATTACCACTGATCTTTCTAAACTTAATGAAGTGGATGTGGTTGTCTTAGCTTTAGCTGAACTTCCATATGCGGAAGGTGTCGGAGATGCACAAGACTTAACTTTAAGTGGACACATGATGCATCCTGACAATCAAGCAGCCATAGAGTTTGTGAAGTCCATCAATAAGCCTGTGATTACCATTCTCACTTCAGGACGTCCACGTGTTATTACGGAAGAACTTAAAGATTGGGACGCTTTTGTCATGGCATGGTTGTATGGAAGTGAAGCACAAGGCATTACAGACGTCTTGTATGGAGATAAGAACTTCACAGGTACACTTCCTATCACATGGCCTAAAACCAGTGATGCGTCAACTGTCAGCACACAAAGAGCAGACCGTGATGGTGCAAACATTCTATTTGATTATGGATTTGGACTACGATACGAATAAAAAAACAGAAGTTTCCTTCTGTTTAATTGGATGGTAGTTCTTTAAGTTTGAATGTAATGGTGGCCACTGATTTTCCTTGCATAGGAACCACAGCGGTTGAATCATTCAAATGAATCAGTGCATTTCGATCTTGGTTGGTCATATTGTAGACCACCAACGAGACAGTTTGATCCGGATTGAGGAATGCTACACTTGTAAAGTTCCCTTCTGCTTTCGAGGATTCAATCCGGATCGCATTGGTTTGAGTAAATTTACTGAAGTGAGCTAAAACAGTGTAATCCAAGTTGTAGGTGAGCTCTTTGGTTTGTTGGTTAATGGTGACCATACCACGTACAGTACTGCGACCAAAGCCAGGAACGACTGGACCATTGTTCTCATCTAAGGCAAAATTCCACATCACATAGGTTTTAGAGTGATTTCTAAACACGTCAATTCCCGTTTTAACTGCACCTAAGAAGGCGGCTTCAAAAGGAGGAACCCATTCTCCACCAGAAGCTTCGGTGAAGTACACATCATGATCTGGAAACTCACGCTTCACATCGCTCATGGCACTTGGATGACCTCCATATACATGCCATGCGACACCATCCACAAGCTCAGGAATAGCCTTTAACACATCCAGTGGATAGTCCTTGCGATCCCAGTTGTGATCATAAGCAAGTATTTTAGTGTCAAGGTTGGCTTTGGCCAATGCGGGAGCTAAACCACGACGAATGAATGAGATTTGTTGTTGAGCATTCATGCCCAAGCCAGAATAGTGGGCAGGCACATAAAGAGGCTCATTTTGAGGGGTAATCGCATAAATTGGAATACCTTCTGCTTCATAAGCTTCTATAAACTTAACGAAGTATTCTCCATACACTTCATAGTATTGAGGAAGTAGTTGTCCTCCAATCCAATGATCACTGGTTTTCATCCAACCTGGAGCACTCCAAGGACTGGCCATGACTTTAATGTCTGGATTGAGTCGTAATGCTTCCTTAAGTAATGGAAGGATGTCTGCTCGATCATGATCAATGGAGAATGTGGATAAGTCTTCATCTGTTTCACCCTTAGGGACATCGTTGTAAGTGTAGAAATCACGAGCAAAGTCAGATGCACCCATGGGTTGACGAATGAAGGACAAGCCAATCCCTTCCTCTTTATCAAACAACTTCATCATTAAGTCCTGACGATCTGCTTCGCTTAAAACTTGATTAATAAGGTAAGCAGAAGAATCGGTAAAGGATGCGCCAGATCCTAAAATGGTTTGAAATGTTTCATTAGGATTAAGAGTGAGATCAAATCCAGACTTTGGAGCATCAGCGCGATTAAAGACTAAAGCATCCTCGACTTGGGTGAAAGCCAGAGTTTGATCAATGGTAGACATGTGTACAGATACAGGGCCTTCAAAAGTAAATAGCTTTTGAGGTTGTGGGGTAGGTTCAAGTGGGGTGCTTGGGGCACAAGCCACAAGCATACTGCTTAATCCAGCGGTTAATCCAATTTTCATGAGTTTCATTTTACTTTCTATCCTCTAAAATAGTAGGCATTTCTTTTGCTTGGTAAACACGGACATAGTCTACTTCCATGGTGGTAGGCCAACCCTCTTCTGCAATTCCACGTGCACCACCCCAATCACCACCCACAGCGATATTCATAATAAGATGAAATGGAATATCAAATGGCCAATGTTGGCTTGTTGGACAAGACAAATACAAGGAAGGCATAAAGCGATACACAAATTCATCATTTAAATAGAAGCGAATTTGATCTGGTAGCCACTCTACGGTATAAGTATTAAATGTGGTGCTTACATCACTTAGAGGTTTAGAGAAACCTTGTTGGGTTCCAATCTTATGATTATACTTGGAAGTATGAACAGTACCGTGAATGATATCTGGTGTTTGAACCACATATTCCATGATATCAATCTCGCCTGAACTTGGCCAATCACCATATTGTCTTATGGTAGGAAGCATCCAAATGGCTGACCAAGACCCTAAAGTATTTGGAAGTTTGGCAGAAATTTCAAACTTACCATATCGCCAATCTCCTTTATTGCGGCTGACTAAGCGTGTGGAAGTGAATTCTCTTAAATTAACTGTTTCTTTTCTCGCTTCAATGATGAGCTTGCCATCTTGAACAGTAACATTGTCCCCTTCAGTGTAATATTGAAGTTCATTGTTTCCCCATCCACTGCCACCTACATCAAAGCCCCATTTGTTAGGATCAGGTTTTCCATCCACATCAAACTCATCCGACCAAACCAGTTCATAGGTTAAATCAGAGAGTTCATACGTATATCCCATGGAACGGCAAGGCGTTGAAGGGACTTCAACCACCGGTTTAGGTGTACATGCCGACAAGGAAAGAAGGAGTATCATTGATAGTGTCTTTTTCATAAGTAAACCTCTTTGAGATTATTATACACGGTATAAACACTAAAAGAAAACGTTTTCATTGAGGATAAATCAATGAAATAAAGAGAATAAATAAGGAGAACTCATGAGTGTTAGTCAACATCGTTTAGAAGGATTTGCCCAGTTTGGGCGTAAAGTAGCTGCTGAAGGAGCGGTATTGCTTAAGAATGAGCATTCAACCCTACCCATCCAACAAGGTGAAAGAGTAGCTGTGTTTGGACGTATCCAAAACAGCTACTACAAATCAGGGACAGGATCAGGTGGACTTGTGAATGTCGATTACACCATCAGTATTTTAGATGGATTAAAGGCAAGTCACATTGCCCAGGTGGATGAAGAACTGGTTTCCATTTATGAAACCTGGACGCAAGCACATCCATTTGAAAAAGGAGCCGGCTGGGGACAAGAACCTTGGTCTCAAGTTGAAATGGAAGTGTCTGATGAACTTGTATCAAAGATGGCACAACGCAATGACGTGGCAGTCATCATCATTGGACGTACCGCAGGAGAAGATCAAGATGCTCGTAAAGAAGCTGGAAGTTACTTACTCACTGATATTGAAGAAGATTTGATTTCAAAAGTAAGTAAGCAATTTAAGCGATGTGTTGTGGTCCTCAATGTTGGCAATATCATTGATATGAAATGGGTTGAACAATACCAAGTACCTTCAGTACTCTATGTTTGGCAAGGAGGTATGGAAGGTGGAGGAGCAGTTGCGGATGTTCTTTGTGGTGTTGTCACACCAAGTGGGAAGCTAAGTAATACTATTCCAATTGATCTTGAAGATGTTTATTCAACTCAACACTTTGGTCGTAAAGACTATAACTTCTATCAAGAGGACATATACGTTGGATATCGATACTTTGAAACATTTGCCTATGATCGTGTGCTGTATCCCTTTGGATTTGGATTATCATATACAACATTTGAAACCAAGACACAAAGAGTTACTATCGATGATCAGCTCATGAGTTTTGAAGTGAGTGTGACCAACACAGGGTCTGTTTCAGGCCAAGAAGTCATTCAAATCTATGTGGAAGCTCCACAAGGCAAATTAGGTAAATCACTTCGCTCATTGGTAGCATTTAAGAAAACCAATGTGCTTGAGCCTTCACAAACACAATCCTTAACCTTAGTAGTAGACCTTAAAGATTGTGCCTCCTATGATGATGTTGGAGTTGTTCAGGCTTTCGCTTTTGTGTTAGAAGAAGGAGTTTATCGCTTTCATGTCGGTAACAGTGTTCGTCATACACATGTTGCTTATGAGTTGAATCTAGACAAAGTCATTGTGATTGAACAACTTGAGTCCGCATGTGCACCTGTTACACCATTTAAGAGAATAAAACCACACTTTGAAAACAAGCAAGTTCAACTTACCTTAGAAGATGTTCCATTAAGATCCTACGATTTAAATGAAAGAATTGCGTCTCATCGCCCTCAATCCATAGAACCAACGTCAGATCGTGGCTATAAACTCATGGATGTGGCTTCAGGTAAGGTGAGTATGGATGAATTTATCGCTCAGTTCAGTGATCATGATTTAGCATGCTTAGTGCGTGGTGAAGGTATGAGTAGTCCTAAGGTAACGCCTGGTGTCGCTTCTGCCTTTGGTGGAGTTACACAGAATTTACTTGGATTTGGATTACCACTCGCAGCGTGTTCGGATGGTCCTTCAGGAATACGTATGGACAACGGTGCTATTGCAACCTCACTTCCTAATGGTACATGTCTAGCATGCACTTGGAATCAACCTTTAGTTGAAGATTTGTATGTGTTAGAGGGGAAAGAACTCATTCTTAATAAGATTGACTTCTTATTAGGCCCTGGTATTAACATTCATCGAAACCCACTCAACGGACGTAACTTTGAATACTTCTCAGAAGATCCATTCTTAACAGGATCCATGGCAGTTGCACAGATGAAAGGAATGCATAGTGTGGGAGCAAGTGGAACACTTAAACACTTCGCTGCTAATAACCAAGAAACGGCACGTCATTTTATTGATTGCATTGTATCTGAGCGTGCCTTGCGTGAAATTTATCTTAAAGGGTATGAAATGGCAGTGAAACAAGGTCAATCGCGTTCAATCATGACGTCATACAGTGCTGTCAATGGTATTTGGGCAGCAAGTAACTATGACCTTAACACGACCATTCTTCGCGAACAATGGGGCTTTGATGGCTTCGTGATGACAGACTGGTGGGCTAAGTTGAATGATGAAGGTGAAGAAGCCACTGTGCGTAACACTAAGGCCATGATTCGTGCTCAAAATGACATCTACATGGTTGTAGAGAATGCTGAAGAGAACAGTTTAAATGAC
>CAYSNT010000012.1:0-13575 GCA_964432505.1 uncultured Erysipelothrix sp. | reverse complement strand
AACAAGGGGTAAATCGTTTATCCTGGCTTTCTGCTATCTTTGTTGCATTATCATGCACATCTCAAAATACTTGATGTATAATTTAGTTAAGGAGATAAACTATGTCAATCACATTTTCATCCATTGATTCTAAAGTATATGATTTTGAAGATTTTAAAGGTAAAGTCTGCTTAATCTTTAATTCCGCAACAGGATGTGGCTTAGCTCCACAATTTGCATCCATTCAATCCTTGCATGAAACCTATCATGATCAAGGTCTAGAAGTTTTAGACTTCCCTTCCAACACTTTTAAGCAATCCCTTGAAACGGCACAAGAAGCGTCAGCCATTTGCCAACTGAAATACAACACTACCTTCACGACGTATGAGAAAATTGAAGTTAATGGAGAGCATACTCATCCTCTTTTTGTTTTCCTAAAAGAAAAAGGCAAAGCTGAAGGATTGTATGGATTAAAGAATAAGCTAAGCAAAGACATTGAATGGAACTTCACCAAATTCTTAGTTAATAAAGATCAAACTAAAGTGTTAAGATTTGGTCCTCAAACCTCACCACTTGAACTCAAAAAAGCAATAGAAACATTTCTAAAAGAAACGGTGTAGAGCAACTCTACACCGTTTTTATACAGATAAATGATAATGATGAATAAGAGAATATGCCACTCCATCTTCATCATTAGTTCCACAAACCTCTTGTGCGATGCTCTTTAAAACATCATCTCCATTACCCATGGCAACACCATGTCCAACCATAGAAATCATTTCATGATCATTTTCTGCATCCCCATAAGCCAATACTTGATGCGATTCATACCCAAACTCCTTAGCAAGATTGAGCACACCTTTACCTTTTCCAGCATGTTCACTTACAAATTCAAACAAATCACTTTGAGAAATGAACCATTGATAACCAGGAAGTGGATGCTCACGCATAAACTCATGGATGAGTGGAGAAGTCACTTCATCAACGATAAACAATACTTTTGGAGTGGATTCAAAATCAAGCTCATAAAGATCGGTAATGATTGGAGCTAAATCATTTTGATTGGAAATACGATCAACTGTATCATCCATTCTAAATGCATACAAGTGATCACTTCCATAAATCATGGCATTAAGATTGAGTTCTTTCACATGATTTAGGATGATTAATGCATCTTTTTTCTTTAATTCATGATGGCTATGATGATGCAAATTAGTGAGATTTAAAGTATCAATCCCATTGTTGCAAACATAACCTGACATTAAATGATCGAGTCCATGAAGTTTCATGGCAAGTCGGGCAGATTTAATTGGACGTCCTGTTGCGATACATAACTTAATTCCTTGTTCTTTGAGTAACTCCAACGTAAAACGAGTCAAGGGAGTCACTTTTTTCTCACTGTTAAGCAAAGTGCCATCGACATCAAAGAAAACAATTGGGTATGTCATAGGTTCCTCCATAGCATGTTAGCTATAAACACCATCAGTGGCATACTGATGATCGAAAACAAGGTGGTTAACATAATTTGTGAGGCTGCTAACGTTATATCTTTATTATATTGTTGAGCTAATATAGCCACATTAGCACCAATAGGTGCAGACATGGCGACAAGCAAAGTGTATGCAACTAACTCAAAATCTTTCGCAATCACACTTAATGCTACCACTACAAACAATGGTAACACAAAAAGGCGTACTAAAACCATAAGCCAGACACGTGCATCAAGAAAAACATTCTTAAATGACAAATGTGCAAAGGAACTTCCTAAGACAATCATCGCAACTGGCATCAACATTACTCCAATACGACTTAAAAATTCATCCAACACTTCAGGAATAGGAATATGCAGGAAATAAACGATGACACCCACAATGGTTGCAATGATAACTGGGTTCAATATCACTTTCTTAAACGACATTGATCGAGGATCTTTGGTGACAACTACAATCCCTAACGTCCATTGGATGACAAACAGCCAAGAAAGAAATGGACTCAACACAAAAACAGCTTCTTGAGAAAACAAAGCCACCACAAGTGGAATGCCCATGAACCCAGCATTGGTGAATATACTTGCGAAAATACTTAATCCGTCTTTGCGATAAATCAAAGTTGCGATACCAATTATCATCAATAACAAAACAAAAGACGCCCCAAAAGATACAAGCAAACGCATGGTATTCACTTGCGTTGGAGCAACCAAGTACCCACGAAACACTACAATCGGTGATATCACGTAAAGTAAGAATACACCTAATTCCTTAAATGTTGTCTCACTCATCATTTTACTACGTTTCATCCATACTCCTAACGCAAGCATGGCAAACATGATAATCAACTGCTTAAACAGAATTATGGTCATAACTAGATTCCTTCATTGAACTGTGCGTTATACAATCGATGGTACGCTTGGCCTTGGTTCATGAGTTGTTGATGTGTTCCCACTTCAACCACTTCACCTTGTTCTACAACCACAATCATATCACTGGATACTATTGTACTTAATCGGTGAGCAATAATAAAGCATGTTTTATTGGAGGTTAACTCTTTTAATGCTGAAGCAATCATTTTTTCAGTCATGGTATCGACATTGGATGTTGCTTCATCAAGTATAACCAATGGACGATCAAGCAACATTGCACGAGCAATCGTAATTAATTGTTTTTGCCCCTTGGATAGGTTTGAACCATCATCATAAATCATCGTATTCAATCCATCTTGGGATGATTTCACAAAATGGGTTAGAGACACTTTCTCTATGACCTCCCAAAGTCGTTCATCACTGACATGAGTTGAACCATACGTTAAATTCTCTTTGATTGTCCCCTCAAACAACCAACTGTCTTGAAGAACCATCGCAAAGGCTTCTCTCACACTTGAACGCGTACATGAAGAGAGTGGTATTCCATCCAAACGAATTTCTCCAGATTTTGGATCATAAAAGCGCATAAGCAGACTCAAAAGCGTTGTCTTCCCTCCACCTGTTGGGCCAACAATGGCCACCATGCTTTTTGCAGGAATAGTGAGAGAGACATCCTTAATAATAGGCTGATTGGCGATGTATTCAAAGTGAACATGATCAAACACAACTTCTCCTTTTAGCTGTGTTGGAAGTTGTGCAGTTCCTGTTTCAACTTCTCCTTCTTCATCTAACACTTTGAATACTCTCTCAGCTGCAGCTAGTGTGGATTGAAGTTCCGCAACCATATTGCTTGCTTCAGTGATTGGAGCTGAAAAGCGACGTGAATAAAGAATAAAAGAAGAAATATTTCCAATACTAATGATTTGAAACAAGTATAGAAGAGAACCCACTAAAGAAATGAGGGTTAAAGAGATGTTGTTAATGAAGTTGATGGCAGGACCAGAAATGCTTCCCCAATAGTCTGCTTCATAATAAGCCATGGAAGCCTCGTAGTTTTTCTCATCAAAACCTTGGATAAAGTTTGGCTCTACAGCATAGGCTTTGATTGTTTTTAATCCACTGATGGTTTCCTCAATGTAACCATTCATATCACCTAACTTTGCACTACGTTTTCTAAACAAAGGACGAGTTAAACGGGCGAGTTTACGAGTTGTGAAGATTGAGAGAGGTAAGGTAATGATGAAAACACTCAGTAAAGGTAGCGATATTCCTGCCATAATCACAAATGCACTAATGACAGTGACAAAGGATGAAAAAAGCACAACCACATCAGCAGACAATGAAGTATTGATGGTATCGATATCATATGATATCCGTGATAACATGTCGCCAATCTGATATCGATCAAAATAGGATATTGAAAGTGTCGTAAACTTTTCAAACACAGCTGCTCTCATTCTTACAATGACCTTTTGAGCAATCATAATCATTAGAATCGATAATGAATATTGTAAGAAAACACTTAACACATAAAAGCCAATGAGCCAAATCAGTATCTGAGCCACTTCCGCAAGTTTAGTGACAGAAGAAGAATCAAGAATATCAAAGATTAAACCAATCAAATATGGTCCAGCCAATTGAGCCAATGATGAAATAAGTGATAAGGCAAGTGCTAGTAGCAACCACCCTTTCACATGACTCATGAATGAAATCAATCGAAACAAGGTCTTAGAAGCGTCTTTTGGTTTATCAATGGCTGCTGAAATAGGACCACCCATTCTACTCATACACTTCTCCTCCTAACTGAATACTAACAAGCTGTTGATATGGAATGCATGTTTTCATGAGTTCACTGTGAGTACCATAGCCCACCATCTTTCCAGCATCCAACATCATGACTTTGTCAGCTGCGAGAGCTAAAGACACACGCTGTGTGATTAAAATGGTGCTAAGTGGCTTCTTAGATTTAAGGTTTTGAAAAATCAAAGACTCAGTTACATAATCCAATGCACTGGAAGCATCATCTAAGATAAGAACCTTAGCTTCTTTCGCAAATGCTCGAGAAAGCACTAATCGTTGTTTTTGACCTCCAGAAAAGTTGGAACCAGAGCGTTGAACTTGAGTTTCTAATTGCTGAGGCAGTTGATTCACAAAATCAGCTTGAGCCATGTATAAAGATGCTTCAATGGATTCCATTGGGATAATATCACCTAATTGAATGTTTTGAGCAATCGTAAAGGAAAACAAAGTGTCGTTTTGGAAAACGACCGCAAAGGAACGTCTCAGTTCATCCAAAGGCATGCTTTGGATATCTTGACCCAACAATGAAATGGTTCCTTCTTGTGGATCATACAAACGTAAACACAATTGTGCTAAGGTTGATTTACCACTTCCTGTTGCACCAATAATCGCAAGAGTTTCATGAGGATTGAGATCAAAGTGAATATCTTGTAAGGTTGGCTCATGATCATAATAACCAAACGTAACGTGATTAAATGACAATACAGCTGAGGAGTTTGGTTCAATCTTCTTCTCAACTTGTCTTAATGTCACATCACTTTCTAGAAGTTCAGTTAATCGATTCGCGCTGGCAGTTGCTTTTGAAGTCAAAAGAAAGATTCGATTAAGAGCATAAAATGCATTCAAAATTAGCGTAAAGTAAGATATATACGCAATGATTGATCCTACTTGAGACGTTTTATTCAAGACATTATTCGCACCCACCCAAAGAATGAGAATGAGTCCACTGTTAAGCAATAACGCCATAGTTGGGTTGAGTAAACCTACAATGATGTTAGCTTTCTGTTCTTTTGCTGATGTTAATTGGTTAATGAGTGTAAAACGCTCAATTTCTTTGTCTTGTTGATTAAAAGCTTTTATGATACGTATTCCTGTTAAGTTCTCTCTTACTACTTTGATGAGTTCATCCAATGAGCGTTGTAGTTGATCAAAATATGGAATCCCTTTAATTGTAATGAAACTCACTACACCAAAAAGTAAGGGTAATAATACTAGCATGATGAGAGATAATTGAAAATCAATGATGACCATGAGCATAATCGCTCCAATAAGCAAAATAGGTGCACGTATCCCCATGCGTTGCATCACATTAAAGAAACGATATACGTGGTAGGTATCAGTTGTCATACGAGAGACTAAAGAAGGTAATCCCACCTCATCCACTTTCTTGGCATGCAAACTCATGATTTTACGATAACCATCTTTTCTTAAATCCAAGATGGCATCCGTACTGACCTTAGCTGAAATTCGATTGGCAACGACATTCATGGTTAATGAAAGAATAGCTGCCACAAGCATCAGTCCTCCAAACAAGATAACCAAAGCAATGGATCTTGTTGGAATAATGTCATCAATGATCATTGCAAGCAAAAAAGGCAACATTAAATCCAAGATACCAGCAACAGCTTTAATGAATATCCCAAGACTTAAACTTTTTTGATATGGCTTTAAATAGTTAAATATCTTTTTCATTCAATGATAATTCCTTTGCTCGAGTATACAGTTGATTTAAATAATGAAGGAGTTGTTGTTCGCTTTCTTCATCAAAATCTTGCATCAAATATTGGCGTTGCTTCTTAAGAATTGCGACACACTGTTGCTTCACCTCATGTCCAAGTTCTGTAAGTGTGAGTACTTTGAAGCGTCGATCATGCTCACTCGAACTAACGTTGACATATCCTAGATCAACACATGCTTGAATACCACGAGTAATGGTACTTTTATCAACATGCATGGCTTCAATAAGTGCTTCCATCGGATAACTTTCTTTTTTTGAAATCTCGATTAAAAACGAAGCTTGATATCCTTTTAACCTAAAAGGAGCAAACTGATGATCTCTGAAAGCCAAATTATAACGTTCAATCATTGATATGGTTTTATTGATTGGTAACATAAGCCCTCCATTAATTGCACATGCAACTATTATACACGGAATCAAGCTCTATTAAAGCAGAAGGCATAAAAAAAGATAAACAACGTTAATCGTTGTTTATCTGTGGAACAGTTTCTTCATTACAAAGCTGTATGTATACCCTAGTAAGAATAGTCCTGTGATTGAAAACAGAAACATTACTAGCAGTAGTAATAAAACTTCCATTTTTACTTCCCCTCCATATGGTATAGATATGTGTATACCCACTTTATTTAATATTTTTCTATAAAATTCAATCATCTCTGAGTTTGTGAAAACCAAGGGATTTGATTAACTAAAGCATACCACGACTGTTCTTTTTTTCAAGTGTTGGAAATTATGGATAAACGTTTTACTTAAAATTTTCTAATCCTCCCATAGTGATACCCACGGATGTTGACCATGGTTGGTTGCTTCCCAATACGTGATGGCTAGTAATTGCCATGGAAATAATTCCAATTTTTCGAATTCATTGAGAGGTTGGATCAAAATCTGATAAGAGAATATAGGAATGAGTGTTCCTACAATTCTGATATGAGATGAATAATTGGATTGCTCATTGAATGATATAGTGAAGCAAATTTCATCTTCTTCCCATGGAACTAATGCTAGTAAATGTGACTGAGAGAGAACTTCTTTTATGCTTTTGGTAAGATTTAAAGTATGCGACTTATTCTTACTTGAAAAATGTAGCGTTAAACTTGGATCTGTAATCCATTGATCAACATGAAGTTGTTGAACATAAGATGACATACTATGAAATGTGTCTAGCTTATGATTTTTGGATTCAAACTGAACTAAATGCTTAAGAATGTATTGGGATGGATCATGATGCATATACTTACCTCAAATAGAATGTATCAAAATCGCGATTATGACACAATTCATAAGGTAGATTTCTCATAAGAAAAGAGGTGAATATTTTATATTCACACGCTTTAATTCATTGTATGGGTAAAAAGATGGACTTAGAAATTTAAGCAGATGGGATAAAGTTGAATGTGAGGAAGACGTTGTTTGAGTTCTATGCTCAATACACTTGCAAACCATCCATCATCATAAGATTCAATGATAACACCCATGTTTTGATGATCTTTTAAGTGGGGCAATGGGATTCCTTTGATGCATTCTAGTGCATACAATACCTTGTGATATGGATTGTTTCCATGAAAAGAGGATTGCATTCTATTAAGATGCAATCTATAGAATGGTAAATCTATCAAATCATCAAATGATTCACTCGCATTAAGAACACAACTCAATTGATGCTTATCCATCCACTCATTTAACAAGGTTTGTGTCAATCCATTGACAGCAATAAGTCCTTCTTCATGTTTTAAAGCTTCAGGAATAATCGCAAAATCATAAAATCCAACTGGCATGATTTTTTTAGAAATAAAAGGAAAACTCATTCCATGTGGCAACTGTATTTCACCTCCTGGAGCCATGATTTTATTAACACTCATTTCTAGTGTTTGACTTTCTAATCTGGCTTGATGAAGTGAAGCAATATTATCTCTTTGGTCAAATATATAGTTCAAACCTTGTTTCTTAATGATTTTTCTTCCCTTTAAAAACTTAATGATCTTTTCAAATTCATAAGAATCAATATTAAGACTACGTTCAGCTTCCCTCATTGAACAACCTCCTTCAATCATTTCCACGTGATGAAGAAAATCAAACATATTCTGATTGAGTGGCATTAAGAAGACTGAAGGATCATGAACTTTAAACCAATCAATTTGACACCATTGAGCCTGTATGAGCGTATAGGGTTGGAAAAAACGAATCATATCATCACTGATACGATCGTAAGTAAATCTAACTTCACTAATTCCTTGCACATCACACGGTAATGATGTATCCCATGTGGTAACACAGTGTTGCACTTGATCATCAATAAACTGTTGTTGCATGGCAATTTTACTGCTTTCTTCAACCTTTTTATGGACTAAAGCATGTGGAACATTGAAATGGGTTAATGTCGCCGAAACTGTGTTGGCTTGTATAACATCTTGAGCAATCCACAAGACTTTTTCATGCTCATTGACTTGAATGTGATTTAAACTCATTTTTGATTGAAAAAGGTTTGCTGGTAATGCTATCTCATAATGAGTAACATTAAGTTGATTTAATGTGGTGATGGATTGAATACAATGAATGGATTGTGCTTGAATTTGAGGTAATACCGACTCAAAAACTTCCATTTCAATGGAATAATGAACACGATCAAGTTGATTGCGATAGCTTTGATCAATGATGAGCACTTCTACTTTGTGAATACTCTCAATGATTTTCGCCAACTTGATTGGATGAATCGCTTGTTCATAAGAGACAATCAATCCTTCACATTCTCTGTTTTTGAAGCGACGACATGCTTCATCAAATTTTGGAGTATGAGCCCCTGACACGATCTCAAATGAAGTTACACCCACATCTTCAATCCACTTTGAAATTGACCACGTTGGTGTAAAACATACCCATTGGGCATGGGATGGTAAGTTCAAAATGAGTTGAGTGATGGTTTGAATTGAAGAGGACAAATTGTTTTGCATAACCCTATTCTATCAAATCCATTGTAAGCTTTCAAAACTATCATAAAAAACAAGGCCTAAGCCTTGTTGGGTTCAAATAAATAAACTAGTGTAGGAATTACAACCATTGTTAGAATGGTACTCATCGCTAATCCAAAGAAGAGCACTAAAGCCATTGGAGATGTAAGTGGATCATCCGATAAAATCAGTGGGATAACACCAATAATGGTTGTCAATGTCGTTAATGTAATGGGGCGATATCGCTCTTTTAATGCTTGAAAGATAGCCTCTTCAAGACTTAATCCTGTGCTTCTTGCTGAGTTGATGACTTCAACCAATAAGATTCCATTGTTGACCACAATTCCAATCAGACTGACAGCCCCAAGCAATGCCATGGCTTGAATATCTACTCTAAAGAGCACTAAACCTAGAAATACACCTGATAATGAAAGTGGAATAGAAACCAGGATGATAAGAGGTTGCTTTAGGTTATTAAACTGAAACACTAAGATAAGGTAAATAAGTGCAACCACGGCTAAGGAAGATAATCCTAGATTTGAGATAAGATCTGTGATGTTTGACAACTCACCACGATAAACAATCTCAACATCATTCAATTCAGGATTAGCATCAATTAGTTCACGCAATTGAAGTTCAACAGTTGTCGCATCAGTTCCTGGCAAAACATCACTCAAGACTGTGATGGTTCTTAAACCATTTTGTCTAAAGATGCTAGGATTCACAAAATCAATACCCAAATCCGCAACTTGTCTTAATTGCATGATGGATCCGGTTGCGGATGATTGAATAGTTAGACTAAGCAAATCATCCAATGAAGCAATATCCGCTTTGATTGAGATTGGTAATTGCAGTGTATCGATGGTAAGTTGAGTTGGGGATGTTCCCATTAAGGCTGTGTTGATCGTTTTAACTACATCAAATTTTAGTAATCCTGAGGTAGATAAGTAATCTGCATCAATGTTCACGACATATTGAGGTTCACTTGAGACATGAGTGTCACGAATGTTAGTAGTTCCATTGATGGATTTTAAGGCTTCTTGGACCACATCTGAGGCAACAAGCAATGCATCTACATCTTCACCTCTTAATGCTACCGCAACCTTTGCTTCTACGGGTAATGCATACTCCAAATAACGCACTTGTACATCAGCACCTACAATACTTGTATTAAAGCGTTCTTGAAGAACACGTCCTAGTGCTTCATTGCTTTCATAAGGACTATCCTCTAAATTAACATTCACTAACACTTGAGCATTAGTTTCATTTTCACCAAGCACTGGAGCAGTGATGAAAAACTTCGGTAATCCTTGACCATAAGCAGACGTGACATGTTTTATTTCATCATATTCATTTAGAATTGCTAGCACTTGATCATGAATGGCTTTAGTTGATTCTAAATTAAACTGCTCTGATTCAATATCAATATGAAATGTAGGTTTATTGGAATAAGGGAAGAACGAGATGTTAAGCTGCGTAAACAAAAGCCCAGAGATAATCAATGTGACAAAGGAAAGCGCAATCACTGTTTTAGGTTTCTTTAAACCATACGATAAAGCTGATTGAAAGAATCGGAAAGGTTTGCTTGTAGTGTTTTTTTCGATTTTTTGAGCTGACTCTTTCTTAAAGAAATGATAAGCAAAGATGGGAATGACCACCATTGCAACAAAATATGAGCCTGTTAAGGTTGAAATCACAATCGTTGGTATTGTAGCCACTGTTTTTCCAATAACACCTGGTACAAAGAAGAACATCCCAAAGGCTACCATGGTGGTTAAAGTGGATGTTAACATCGGGATTGATGTTTCTTTCACCGCCATCATAATCGCATCCTCTTTACTCATGTCTTCATTCAGTCGATATTGAATTGCTTCCGCAATCACAATTCCATTATCCACAAGAATCCCTAATGATATGATGAGTGCCGCAATAGAAATAAAGTGGAACTCAAGTCTTAATGTATTCATAACGATGAAGGTCAGTAAAATAGAAAGCGGTAGAATCAGTGAGATAATGAGTGCGTTTCTTAACTTAACAAAGATCATGACAATCAAAATAATGAGTCCTATGCTTTGAAGGAGTGATCCAATGAAATTGTTGATGGATGAATCAATGTCTTTAGGTGAGAACACCACTTCTTCCACATTTAAGGAAGAAGGAAAAGATACACGAAGTTCATCCAAAACTTCGCTCACTTCAAAACCAATGTTTACCGCATTCACGTTTTGATTAAAATAACCTGTTAAAAGAATGGTTTGTTGACCATCACGAGTGAAACCTACATTGGATTGTGAAACAACTTTAATGGTTGCCACATCAGACAAACGTACAAACCCTACTCCACTGGACGATCCTTTGATAATCATGTTTTCAATGTCTTGTACTGATTCAAAAGAGGAAGGTGTTTGAACATTAATGGATACGCCATCAATGACGACTGATCCAGAAGGAATGGTCAAGTTTTGGGCTTGCATGAGCTGTACAATGGTTTCTATAGACACTTGATACACATTCAAAGCATCCACATCAACCAAAACTTGTACTTCAAAGGTTTCTTCACCATCGACAACCAATGATGAAACTCCTTGAACTCTTGATATTTGATTGGAAGCAATTTGAACATAACTTAACAACTCACTGGCATCTAATGAGGAGGATGAGAACGACAAAATAAATGATGGTGTAGAAACTAAATCATCATTGATAGTTGATTCATATGCCAACTCAGGCAGTGATGATTGTGTCTTTGCCACCAAATCCTTAAGGGTTGCGATGGATTCAACAGGATCCGCATCAATTTCAAACACAACCACGATAACACTAGCAGAGTTATAAGAATAGGAATTCATCACATCCACTTTTTGAAGTGATGACAATGCTCTTTCAAGTGGGACAGTCACAAGATTCTCAACTTGCGTTGATGTTGCTCCAGGATAAATGGTTGTAATAAGAGCAGCTGGAAGAGTTGTATTAGGATTTTCTTGTTTTGGAATTTCAAAGTAAGCAAAAAATCCCATAATCATAAGAAGTAAAGTAAAAATGTAAATAATTAAATGACGCTTCAGTGCCCAACCTACGATTTTGTTCATGGTTGTGTGACCACCTTAACTAAAGTACCTGATCGCAATGACTTAATCCCATTTACAATCACTTCCTCATTCGCGAACAAACCTTCAACACGCACATCTGTGTTATTGAATCCCACAAGACTTATTCGTCGTTTAATCGCTCTTCCATCTTCTACCACATATACATAAGGTTGACCATCATTCATGATGCTTGTGATGGGTAACCACACTCCTGCTACTTCATCCAAAGCAATAGAAACGCTGACAGAAGATCCAATTGGAAATGTATTTGCTTCGAGTGAGACCCCTACTTCATACGTACGTGAAGTCTGATCCGGTATAGGTGCAATGGAAGTAATCTTTGCATCGATGGTATTAGTAGAGTTAAACACCTCAATCGATTGATTCAAATACAAAGAAGGTAACCACTGAAAAGGGACTCCAAAAACAGCTTTAAGTTCATCTGAAGCGATTACCACTACAGGTGCTAAAGGTGTAGCTAACTCATTGACATTACCAACCACTCGAACCACAGTTCCATTCACACTGGCACGTAGAGTGGTGTTTGCAACGTTGGTTTCAGCTTGACTTACATTGTTTCTTGCAATGTTCACCTGGGTTTGATTCGCATTCACATTAGCCAATGAAGCATCATAACGGCTTCTCGCTATAAGAACATCATTGGATTCCCCATTGTCCAGTGCTGTTTCATATTGATTTGTTGCAAACTGATACTCTAACTCTGCTTGATTGTAGTCACGTAATGATTCAATTGTGACTTGTGATGCATCACCCAATTCATCACGATTGGCTTCATAAACAGTTAACGCTTCATCACGTTTTACTTTAGCTTGGATTTGCTCTTCCCTTAGTTCATTGATTCGTGCTTCATCCTTTTCAACAGCTTCATCATAAAGTCTACGTTGTGTTTCAGCATTGGCTTGTGCACTTTCTAAGTTAAACTGAGCATTGGATAATCCCTCACGAGCATTTTGAAGTTGAAGACGTGATTGTTCATCATCAATTCGAGCCAACACTTGATTGACGACCACACGATCTCCTTCCTTTACATTGATTTGAGTAATTGTCCCAATGTTTTGAAAGGCTGCTTGAGTTATCACAAGCGGAGATATAAATGCCACAGAACGATAGGATTCTTCGAATGAACTTTCAGATACCATAATGGTTTCCACTGATACAACTCTTTCAACAAACTCCTCTTGAGGACGATTGAATAAAGGAGCGATAACTATCGCTAATACTATCAATGAGATACCACTGATTAAACTAATTCTTTGCCATCTCTTCATGATAAATCTCCTTGAATTGCATAGGTCATGTATGAGTGCAATTCAAAATACATTGAAATTGCCTGTTGAATGGTTTCAGTATCACAAAGCGAGGCTTGTTGAACAGCTTTTAAACATCCATGAAAAATACCTGTTGATAACATTTGAATGAGTAATTGATATTGCTGCAAGTTAAGGTCAATGGATTTATCCCATTGACTAGCAAGGCGAGTTAAGAAAACATGCAGTTGTTGTTGAATGAGTGCTGATGAAACAGGATCATTCAGTGCTATGCTTAGTGCTTGTGCATCTTGCTCAATTAACGACATCAACGTTGATGAAAATGTCTCAACCATGGCCTTGAAAGCCAACTGTGGTTGATCATACTGAGTAGGAT
>CAYSNT010000011.1:0-14007 GCA_964432505.1 uncultured Erysipelothrix sp. | reverse complement strand
AAAGTTAATACTTTAAGAACATAGAGAATGATTAAGAACACTCGAACCCAAAGAACATCAACTAAGATGAAGGCCAAGGATAATGTTAATCCTACCACAATCAATATTCTTATCTTTCTAAAGAGTGTCATGGATAAAGAGCGAGCATCTTCATCGTAGTATTCCTTCACAATCGTTGACTGTTTGATTCTTGAGGCGAGCTTAGGTGAACTCTTTGAAGCAAAATAAAGAGATAGAATCACAAAAATGGTGGTTGGCATAACGGGAAGAAATGCTCCAATAACCCCTAATGCAAACATCACCACTGCGAGTCCCGCATAAAGCGGTCTCATTGTTGGTCTATGAAAGCCAATACTTGTTCAACATCGTTTTTAGGATCAACATTCTCAAAGATGGCTTTGATCACTCCTTTAACGATCACAAACGTCGTTCTTGCTACTCCCATGTATTTCTTCCCATACATGGATTTCTCTTTCCAGACACCGTAGCGTTGAACCACAATGGTTTCAGGATCTGCCAAAATCGTAAAGTTCAATGAGAATTTCTCTTGAAACTTCTTATGGGATTTAACATCATCTTTTGAAATACCTACGACCTTTACACCTCTTTTTGCGAATTCTTCACTTGAATCGCGATATGAGCATGCTTGTGTTGTGCACCCCGGGGTATCATCTTTAGGATAAAAGTATAAAACTAAAGTTTGATCTTTAAAATCACTGAGAGATACTAATTCTCCCGCTTCATTTTGAAGAGTAAATTCTGGGGCTTTGCTTCCAATGACTAACATAATTGTCCTCCTGAGTAGTCCTATCATATCAAATTGGGACTATGGTTTCATTTAAGATACTTTCATGAATGTACTTTTAATGTGATGAGGGTTTCATAAGGTTGAAGTTGATTGAGTGTGTGATGCTCAACATTAGATAAAAGAACCTCTTCATCCTCCAATAAGGTGTATTTCATTTTCTTTTTAGAGAAGTTGCAAATGCAGCTGATTCTTTGTTTTCCATCATCTTTGTGCATCACTAGAAGATGAGGATGCTCAATCATGCTTTCAGTGTGTGTTCCATTGGTGAAAGCAGGGATGGTATGATACAGATTCGTCAGTTGTCTTACATAGTTTAGAACACTGTGTGGATCTTCATTTTGATTATCCACATTGATTGATTCATAATCATCATTCACCTTAAACCAAGGTTGTACCTCACTGAATCCTCCAAAGGCACTTCGATTCCATTGCATGACACCTCGAGCATGATCACGACTCATTTTTTGAATGATTTTCTTAGCTAGAAATGCTGGTACTTTCATCATGCTTTGAAGTGCTTGATAGGTGTTCTTTGCTTCAAAATCTTTCCATTCCTTAATCGGTAGTTTCATGTTCTTCATCGCAATTTCTTCACCTTGGTATATGAAGGGACTTCCAACATTAAAGAAATTAATCGCAAAAAGTGCTTTTGCGCTTTCAAAACGGTAGGTGTGATCATCCCCAAAACGAGAGACGGAGCGTGGTTGATCATGATTAGACATGGTTGAAGCCACATGGAAATGATGTTGAATGGCTGCATTATTCCAGGAATGTAAAACGTTCTTAAAATCCTTGGTTGAATACACATACCCTTTTCTAAAGTCAAACTTGCCTAAAGGTCCACACCCTAACATGTGTAAATCAAAATGAATAATCATATCAAGTTGATTTTGTGCAGGTCCACACATGATGGCTGCTGCTTCTTGATCAATCAGCATCCCCTCTCCTATGGTAATAAACTGATAGTCTTTTTTGAGATCTTGAAGAAGATCTTTTAAATAGTGTTGGCCTTTGGGTCGATTAAGAATATAATCATCCGCAAACTGATAGCCTTTTTTACGAGGGTTTTTACTCACTAATCCATCAATCTTTGAGATGGTGTTGAACACATCCAATCTAAATCCCGCAATACCTAGATCAAGCCAAAATCGCATGATATCATTGATTTCTTGTCTTACTTTGGGATTATCCCAGTTTAAGTCGGCTTGAGTTGGAGTAAAGAGGGTTAATGCATAATCCTCTTCACTGACTTGAGTCCATGCACTTCCACCAAAGATGGAAATCCAATTGTTAGGTAATCCTTCTTTGATAGGTCTAAAAAAGTAATAATCCCTTTTTTCGCTGTTTGGATTATGTAAAGCTTCTTGAAACCATGCATGGTGTGTTGAAGTATGATTAGCAACTAAGTCACAAATGATACCGATATTTCTTTGTTTAGCCTCTTGAACAAGTTGGATAAAATCAGCCATGGTTCCATAACTTGGATCAATATTTCGATAATCACTGACATCATAGCCATAGTCATCTTGAGGAGATTGATAAAACGGAGATATCCAAATATAGTCGATATTCAGTGATTGAAGATAATCAAGTTGAGATACAATACCTTGTAGATCTCCTATACCATCTTGATTAGAATCTTTAAAACTGCGTGGCCATATCTGATAAAAAATGGCTTCCTTAAAGGGTCTCATGCATGTGTTCTCCTTTTGTAGAAGGGTAGAAGCTGTAACACCCAAATGAGAATGACAATCGCAAACATGACAGGAATGTAAAGTGTTGATCCTACCAATCCCTCAATAAGTTCTAATGGGGTGTTCTTTGGTGCATAGGAAGCAAAAAGATAGTTTCCTTGAGTAATAGCATTAATGATGATGCTTTGGATAAGCAGATAAACCATAAAGATAATCGCAAAAGGAAGATCTTTGAATGAGGGTCTAAACTTCAGCCAAATGATGTCATAGAGTGGCACTACCATAATGAGTCCATGAATGATGAAGGATTGTAAGCTTTGAAAGTGCCATAATGGGTATTTTTCTAAAATGGTTTCATTGAACAGCAATGCTGCGAGTGCACCAATCAAGGCTGTTAAGTACACAAAGGTTCTCCAATGTGACTTGTTTGTTTTGAGCATGATGGGCATAAGTATGATTTGCATACCACATAAATGAAGCGGTAACATCTCGGCAAAATCATAACGACCTAAAGACAGGGCCCAGATTTGTCGTGCAATTTCTAATCCAACAATAAGGACGACGACTCCAATTAAAACATTGTGTCTTCCTTTTTCCTTTAGGGGAATCGCAATGATGAGGGGGATGAGTGCACTGATGAGCCCAATAAGGATGAGAGTTAGATTTTGTCCATCAAATGGCATGACTGGATTAATGGATGATAGTTCACTGAAGTGCGTAAAGAATGTCATAGAAGTTCTCCTACATTCATTATAGAAAGAAGTGCATCACCATACAAGTGACGAAATAGTGGTTTTAAACTATAATGATGGTATGAAAACATCCCTTTTTAACTCTATACCTTCGCATGTAATTTGCGTTGCGGTAAGCAAGCATCGTAGTGTCCAGGAAATTGAAGCTTTGAATGTTTTAGGTATTGCTGACTTTGGGGAAAACAAAGTACAGGAATTACTTAGTAAGGCAAAAGTTGGTCAACCTTGGAAGTGGCATTTTGTTGGGCATCTTCAAACCAATAAGGTTAAAGTATTATTGCCTTGGGTATCACTGATTCATTCTGTGGATTCAATGAAACTACTGAAAGTGATTGATCAAGAAGCGAAAAAAATGGACATTGTTGTATCGGTGTTACTTCAGCTCAATCTAACCCGTGAAGCTTCAAAATATGGAATGGACGAAGAGACTTTAGAAGAAATCATTAAGCACGAAAATGACTTTCCAAATGTGAAGATTAAGGGGCTTATGGTTATGGGACCTTCTAATGGTGATCATGAAGCAACAAGAGCTATTTTTCAACAGGCTTCTTTGATTAGTCAAAGAATACAAAAAAACTCACCTCACATGAATGTATTATCCATGGGGATGAGTGATGACTATACAATTGCGATTGAAAACAATGCGACTCATATTCGACTTGGAAGAATCTTATTCGAAGAATAACCACCCTAAATAGACAATCAAACCATTGATCAGTGAAGGATATGTGTTCATGAACGCACTGATGGATAACCATGTGATAGAGACAACACCTAAGCGATCAAAAGCAATGAGGATAATGAGTAAACTAATCAAGACTTTTTTAGCCCAGTCTTGATTTTTTCTTTTACCAGTATGAAGCATGAGTCCTAATGAGAAGAACATAGCAATGGTAATGAGACTTAACATCATTGTGTAAGGTTGACCATTGAATAACCAATCACTGACTTGGTACAACACATAGCTCAATAGTAGAATGATGAGTGGTTTGATGCTTGTAATGAAGTTTTTCATAGGTTCTCCTTAATGGTGGGTTTGTCTAATTAATAGTCCAAGAGTGAATGAGAATGGAGCTAATACGACAATGACAACAAGATTTAGAATGGATAGTGGGTTAAGAAGTAAGAAAAGATAACCTGGGAAATTGAGCATGACTGAGATGATGTTTAGGGTATTAAAAGCAAGGACATCATATGTTAGATAATAAATCAGTGCACTTAAGGCATTGAAGAGGATCACAATACTCATCATTCTAAAGGCATCGGTATTCTGTTTCAAGAAGGTGTGACGCGCTAGCATGGTAATATAACCTAGTAGTAAGTAAAGCAAGGAGATGAATAGAATACTCAAACCATATCTAAGCGTGGAATTGGTGACATTTCTTAGTGGATGATTAACTGTAAATGCAATCCAAAGTACCATTGAAAAAAAGAGTTGGATTGTATAGTAGATTGTGATTAGATTTTTGGTATCTTTATTCATGCTTGTCCTTGAAGGAAGTGTATGAGTCGTGTGACTCCTTCAATGCATTCTTGGTTTGATGCCGCTAATGAAATGCGTATGTAGTGATCTGAATATTGGGAGAAGACGACCCCTGGAATGACGGCAACGTGCTTTGCGTGGAGGAGTTGAGTTGCGAACGTCCATGAATCTAATCCTTTAGTGCTAATGTCGATAAAAATATAGAATGCTCCTTGTGGATAAACAAATGGGACATTATGTTTTTGAAGTAGCTTTACAACATCATCACGATTCTGCTTGTAGAAGGCTTTCATCGAATCGACATTAGTATTGAGTGCAACTTCAGCTGCATCTTGAATGAAAAGCGGAATGCCTGCTGCGGCGTATTGTTGAACTTTGTGAGCACTTTTAATGATGTCCTTGTGAGCGCAAAGATATCCTATTCTCCATCCGGTCATTGCATATGGTTTGGACAATGATTGAGTTAGGATGATCTTATCTTTGTAATCACTGTCTTGATTTAGAAATGTAGCATTATCATAAACAAGTTGCGCATACACATCATCTGAAATCACGAATATGTCATGTTCATCAAGCACTCGCTTTATGATATTAAGTGAGTCTTCATTGTAGATTACCCCAGTTGGATTATTGGGTGAGTTAACGATCATGGCTTTGGTTTTAGGTGTGATTGCTTTTTTAATGGCTTCATAATCTAATTGAAACTGATTGGGTGTTGTGTCCACAAACACTGGTTTTCCATGAAAAAACTCAACGGCAGGTTGATACGCAACATACGTTGGTTGAAACAAGATAACTTCATCCCCAGGATTTAAAATTGATCCTAGAGCAGCAAAAATTGCTCCTGTTGCTCCTTGGGTGATGAGAATTTCATCCATTGCATAATCAACTTGATTGATTCTTTTTTCGTAAGCAATGATTTCCTTTTTTAGAGTATCACTTCCTGCAAATGATGGATAGAAAGTTCGATTCTTATCAAGGGATGCTTTTAGAGCATCTTTGATGGGTTCTGGGGTAGCAAAAGTGGGCTCACCAATCGTGAGCTTGATGACATCGTCGTATGCAGTTGTTTGAGAATTGAATAATCGAATGCCACTGATTTCGAGTTGTTCAAGATTTTGATTTAGCTTTATTCGCATCCTTGGTGTTCCTTTCCACAAGATTGAGAAAATTGACATCCACAATAGGATTGTCGATACATGTTGTGTTCTTTCGAAAGTTCTATACCTCTATTATAGCCGTTTCCTTTTTTAAAATTTGAAGGGAGATATTTTAAGTTTGGATAGCGTTGTATTTGTTTTGTTGCGATATCATGGATTGCGAGAGCATTCTTATGTCGACTCACACTCATGACAGTTGCGATGTATTCAAAATCATGTTTTGCGGCATATCTCATTGCTTCGAACATTCTTAGTGCAAAACACATATTACATCTTGTGCCACCCTCTTTTTCATTAGCGAAGGGTTTTAGTTTTTCAGAGAATGAAGCATTGAGATAGTCTGGAGGTAAAATAACATCAATCTTTATATCCTCTTGTTTTTCAAAGAATTGTACATAGTCAAGAAGTTCGTCAAATCGTCGTTTATATTCTTCATATGGGTAGATATTGTGATTATTGAAGAATAAGGTGAGTTGAAAGTATTGTGATAAATACTCCATAGGATAGGTGTTGCATGGTCCACAGCAGGAATGCAAAAGAAGGGATGGCTTTCTCCCTGTGGCTTTGATTGATTCAATGGTTTGTATTTGAAGGTTATAAAGTTCTTTTGCGTTCATCCTAAATCTATGAACATACTATCACCAAAAGAGAAAAAGCGATATTCTAACTTTACAGCTTCTTGATAGGCTCTCATTAATAAATCATATCCCCCTAATGCAGTCACCATCATCATTAGCGTAGATTTTGGTAAGTGAAAATTCGTAATGAGTCCATCAATAGCCTTAAACTGATAACCTGGGGTGATAAATATGTCTGTATCTCCTTCATCTTGTCTTATTTTACCATGTTTTTGCATGACACTTTCAAGTGTTCGTGCACTCGTTGTTCCAACAGCAATGATTCTTTGATTGTTTTCTTTGGCTGTAGAAATAATCTTTGCGCTTTCTTCACTAATATAATAGCTTTCAGAATGCATTTTATGGTGAGATACATCATCAACCTCAACTGGTTTAAAGGTGCCTAAACCAATATGAAGTGTAAGTTCAACAAAGGTAATGCCCTTAGCTTTTAACGCTCCAATGAGTTCTGGAGTGAAGTGTAATCCTGCCGTTGGTGCTGCACTGCTACCTTCGTTTTTAGCATACACGGTTTGGTATCGATCCATTGTTGCGTGACTGTTTTTGATATAGGGTGGAAGTGGCATTGTTCCTACTAAATAAAGCATTTCTAAGATGGGACGATTTGAAATGAACTTAAATAGTCGCAATCCATCTTCTTGTACTTCAATGCATTCTGCTTTTAGATCAGGATGTTGAAATTCAATAATGGTACCAACTTTAACTACTTTGGCTTTTTTCACCATACATTGTGCTTGTTGGCCTTGTAGTTTTAAGATTAGAAGTTCTACTTTAGCGTTTGTTTCTGATTTAATGCCATATAATCGTGCAGGTATCACTTTTGTGTTGTTTAAAACTAAAACATCATTAGGTCGAAGTACATTGATAATGTCCGAAAAGTGAAGATGTGAAAAGGATTGATTTTTCACATTCACATGCATAAAACGTGACATGTCTCTTCGATCAGTTGGGTTTTGTGCAATAAGTTGCTCTGGTAAATGGTAATCAAAATCGCTTGTTTTCATTAGTATCCTTTTGCATTTCCTTTATTGAATCCATATCGTTCAAAGATTTCCTCTTTAAAAGATTTAAATCGGCTTTCTTCAATGGCTTGTTGAGCTTGTTGTGTTAGTTTAATTAAGAATCTTAAGTTATGGATAGAAAGTAATCTCATCCCTAATCCTTCTTTGTTTTTAATGAGATGTCTTAAGTATGCTCTTGAGTAGTTAGTGCATGCGATGCAATCACATCCTGGATCAAGTGGAGTGAAGTCTCTTTCGTATTGTTGGTTTCTAATGTTAATTCTTCCAATGGTTGTCATTGCTGTCCCATGGCGTGCAATACGTGTTGGAAGGACACAATCAAACATATCGACTCCTTGAGAAATTCCTTCTAGAATAGCGTCTACTGTACCTACTCCCATCAAATATCTTGGTTTATTCAGTGGTAGAAATGGCACTGTATCTTGAATCATTTTATACATTACAGGTTTACTTTCCCCTACAGAAGTGCCTCCGATCGAATAACCATCAAAATCCATTTCAACTGTTTTCCTTGCGGAGTATTCTCTTAAGTCTGAAAATTCTCCACCTTGAACAATTCCAAAGAGAGCTTGATTGGGGTTGTTGTGGGCTTCTTTTCCTCGTTGTGCCCATCTTAAGGTTCTATCTACAGAATCTTTCATGTACTCGTGAGTTGCTGGGTATGCAGGACATTCATCAAAACTCATGATGATGTCAGCACCAAGATCATTTTGGATTTGAATTGATTTTTCTGGGGTTAAGAATAAAGCTTCACCATTAAGGTGATTTCTGAAGTGTACACCTTCTTCAGTTATTTTTCTCATTGAACTTAATGAAAATACTTGAAAACCTCCAGAATCAGTTAGAATTGGTCTTTTTACGTTCATGAATCGATGTAGTCCACCAGCTTCCTTCACAATATCTTCTCCAGGTCTTAACCAAAGGTGATAGGTGTTGGATAATATGATTCCTGCTTCAATGTCTGTTAGTTCTTCTGGTGAAACGTATTTTACACTTGCTAATGTCCCTACAGGCATAAAAATGGGAGTCTTTACTGTACCATTAGGTGTTGTGATCGTTCCAGTTCTTGCTTTAGTATCTTTGCATTGTGTGTTTATATCAAATTTAAACTTGTTCATAGTGATAACCTCTGAGACATTTTAACATATTTAGTGCTGATTGAGAAAAGATAATCCTTTCACCAAGAAAGCGTTATCCATGACAAGATTGGGTGAAAACACTCAATGAAAATTAAAATATTGTGATGAAAACTATTTATTGTGAAATGAATGTGAAAATGTTTCAAATCGCTTGAAAATGATTTCAAAGGTTGTTATAATCTTTCCAACAACAAAAAGTGTTGTAGCGTTACCGATTAAAAATGTTTAAACCTCCCTCCTTTTTCATTACTTAACTTCGGGTAACACATGATGTATTAAAAAGAGTGACAATGTCACTTTTTTTAATTATCATTACATTATGAACTTAAAAGAACAATTATTAACATGGTATCACGATAATCATCGTAAGCTGCCATTTCGTGAAACACATGATCCATATCATATTTGGATTTCAGAAATCATGGCTCAGCAGACACAAATAGACACAATGATTCCTTATTATCATAATTGGTTAAAACATTTCCCTACTATTGCCTCTGTGGCAGAGGCAGAGGAAATGGACATTCTAAAGGCTTGGGAAGGGTTGGGATATTATCGTAGAGTTAGAAATATTCAGAGCGCAGCAAAAATCATTCAACATCGATTTAATGGTCAGTTCCCAACAGAATACTCAGATGTTTTATCGTTACCCGGAGTTGGAGAGTACACAGCAGGAGCTATCTGCTCAATTGCATATAATTGTCCTGTGGTAGCGATTGATGGTAATGTTATTCGAGTTATTACTCGTCTTTTTGGTATAAGTGAAGACACAGGAAAGAAAATGACGATTGAATTAATCAAATCAAGGATTACTCCATATCTTGATGACTGTAATAATCGATACCTTACTCAAGCTTGGATGGAAATGGGTGCTCTTGTTTGCACTCCAAAGCAACCTAAGTGTAATGAGTGCCCTCTCAAGAATTATTGCTATGCCTATAAACATGATCTGCAATCTGATTTACCTAATATAACAAAAAAGATTACTCAAAAAACGGAAGAATTTGATGTTTTTCTCAATTTTAATAATGAAACCATCAATGTCAGTTATGATGATTCTGATGGATTAATGAAAGGAATGATCCGTTTACCTCAGGTACCAAAACAAAAACGATCTGTTAAACCCGTTTTATCACTTAAACATGTGTACTCACATAAGGTTTGGATTATGAATGTCTATGTAAACCAATTTCATTGTGAAGAAATGAAAGACACGATACATATTAATGAAATTAAAAAAGTACCGTTTATTACGGCACATAAGAAAATCATAGCTTTATTACTAAAAAGTGATTAAATCAGGATCTGGTCCTGTTCTATAGTTAGCGTTCATAGAATCTATTCTTTGAATGTCATTCGCATCAAGTTTGAAATCAAAGATATCAATGTTTTCTTTGAGTCTTTCTACTTTTACTGTTTTTGGGATGGTAACATAACCCTTCTCCATGTTCCAGCGAAGAACAATCTGAGCTGGTGTTTTACTGTGTTTCTTTGCGATATCAAGCAAAATCTCACTGTCATTTAATTGACCACGCATTAATGGACTCCAACTTTCAATCACAACTCCTTGGTTTTGATAGTACAATACACTAGTTTCTTGCGTTAGTTTAGGATGCAACTCAAATTGATTAATCATTGGTTTAATTTTTGCTGTTTGAAGCAATACATCAAAATGATGAGGATGAAAATTTGAGACACCAATCGCTCGTACTTTACCTTGATTATAGAGTTGCTCTAAAGCTCTCCAAGTTTCTGCATTAAGTGGTTTTGGCCAGTGAATAAGATATAGATCGACATAATCAAGACCTAATCTTTCAAGTGACTTATCAAATGCCTTTAGAGTTGTTTGAAATCCTTGATCATCATTCCATACCTTGGTTGTCACAAAAATATCTGATCGATTAATCCCACTTCGGCGAATGCCTTCTCCAACACCTTCTTCATTTTTATAAATGGATGCTGTGTCGATATGACGATAACCTATTTTAATAGCCTCTACAATGATATCCGCCACTTGATCGTTTGGTATCTTCCATGTTCCCAAACCTATTGCAGGAATCTCAACTCCATTAAGTAATTTCTGTATAATCATTTATAGCTCCTTTTCTTTTAATTGTTGTATTAAGACTTTTTTGTTATTATCAATCCATTGTTGGGATGATGTGAACACCGTACTAGACTTACCTACGTCAATAATTGATACGTTATTAAGAGGTATGTTGATATTAATAGTCGATTTACTTCGTTCCAAATGAACAGTCGAATCAATCAACATATCAAGCGACCTCAATCCTATGTCGATGATTGAATCACAGTTGGATTCAGATTTCTCTGAGAGCATTGAAATAGATACTACTTTTTTTGCACCTGCATCTATGAGTGGAGAAACCGGTAAATTCATTAATAGCCCACCATCAACAAGTTTCATCCCCTTATAATCATACGACGAAAACAAGACTGGTATAGTACATGATGCTCTTACTATTTGAGATAGTTTACCCTCATAAATTACTATGGCATTTGGATTCTTTGATTTAAATGATTTGCAGGAGGTGAAAATGATTAATTTGGATGTCAGAATATCGACAGAGATGATGAATAATCCTGTTTTTATATCTTCAATGTTTTCATAACCATGAAGACTAAACTCTTCACTCAATACATCTTCTAATCTTTGACCATCAATAAATCCATTTAGTTTATTTTTTGATAATATAGGCATGTTTGGATACATGATTTTACGGTCAATGAATATTTTCTCAAGACGAATCAACGATGTCTTTAGTTCTTCGGCTGTAAGACCAAATGATAACAAGGTAGCAATCACAGATCCCATACTTGTTCCTGCAAAATACTGAAACTTTATTTTTTTGGAATACAAAAAGTCTATGACTGGTTGTTGAACATATGATTTTATCCCACCACCCGATAATGCTAATCCGTTCTTCTTGTTAAATATTTCAATGTTAATCATATAAAATTATTATATCACAAAAAGAAAAGCACCTTTGCAGGAGGTGCTGTTGTTTCGATAAAATAGTGTTAAGAAGGTATCGAGACATATTGATAATATCATGTATGTCGTCACAGGACAATTATTTTACCCTATTGACCACTTCCTTATCATAATATAGATTTGAAATATTGATTTGAATCAATTCTTTTAATATTCTGATGTTTTCATTTGATTGAAATGAAATGTGTGGTGAAATAAATACGTGATCATCCTCCCACTCAGCATTTTCTTTCGATAATGGTTCTTGATAAATAACATCCAAAAGAAGTCTTATATCTTTTCTAAAGTGAATTGCTTCTTTAGTAATTAAATCACCTCTTCCAACATTGATGATGATATCGTCACTTTTAAACAATTGAACGGTTTCTTGGTTAATAAAACCTGATGTTAGTTGTGTTGAAGGTAAGCAAAAAACAAATACATCATAATTTCTCAACATCCCTAATGACTCTTTCAAAGCATAAGTTCGATTAAATGGTGATATTGATCTGCCATCAGAGTTGACACCATCAACATTTATTCCAAAGAGTTGAAAGATTTTTGCTATCTCTTGTCCGATGCTACCTGTTCCAAAAACAAGAATTTTTTTGTCTCTTAAATCTTCAGATTTAATATGTCTTTCCCACTTATGATTGCTTTGATTTTTTACTACTTGTCTTAATCCTTTGATCTCCATGAGTAACGCGCTTAATACCCATTCTGCTATCGCTTTAGAATAGACACCTTTAGCATTTGCTAATTTAACCCATGGACAATCATCAAAATTAACATAATCGTATCCTGCACTGATTAACTGAACTAGCTTTAGTTGTTTAAGTACTTTAAAATCTAATTTTGCAAGTTCAAACCCACCAATAATCATTTGATACTTGTCTTGAATTTCATTTAATGAATTGAACCCCAGATCCTCATAATACTCAACTGATATACCCGAGGGCACTTCAAATTGCATTTTGTCTTTTGTTGTAACTAATATATTCATGATATGACTCCTTGATAAGAGTATATCATGATTCGAGATCCCTTGAGGCATATTATGGATTCCTCATAACCCATCCAGTAACTGTACTTATAGTAAAACTGGCCGACTTATTTACTCATTATGTTCATTGCCCCGACAACATCTCTGTGCTGTTTAAAGCCACATTCACATGAATAAATACGTCTTAAGGCAACATTGTGCAAACTGCAAACAGGGCACTCTCTTGAAGTAAAATGTGGATTAACTTTTTTAACGCTGATGCCATTTGACTCACATTTATAGATGATGTACTTTTGCAGACGCTCATAACTCCAGGATGAGTACAGTTGCTTTGTGTTCTTAGTTTGAATATGCTTTAAGTCTTCTAAATTGAGTTGATTCACCTTCATTTTCTTCAAGTCTTTAATAATTCTTGAACTAATTTTATGGTCTAGATCCCTCAGTCTTCGACTTACTTTGATTTTTCTTACATTTGCTAGATTCTGATTTCTGAGTAAGGATACTTGCTTACTAAAAAGATATCTACGATATTTACCTCCTTTATAAAATCGAATTTTTTGATTTTCACTGTACAGAACAGCAGGTACTTTGACACCAATGTCAAGACCTGCGCGAATACCTTCTTGCACAACAGTAGGTTTGATTTTTATTAGAACAGATGCAACATACTTCTTGTTCTTTTTGAATATTTTAATGCTTACCATACAATCACCATTTAGCTTAGTCTTAACATAATCTGTCATTCTGTAAGGAATGTTATATACGATTCCTTCTTTAGACTTTACTGATAATGATGTTGTTATCTTGAAATTTACCATCTTGAAATACATGTGCTTTTTCAATTTAATGTAGAAATCAGAATCATTCTCTAAACCAAATTGTTTATGTTTAATTATTAGCTTGGCTGTGTTATCGACATATTGCAAAGAATGGTAAGGAACTAAATTGGCATTAACATCTTTTGGTACCGGAATTTCTTTATACAACTTTACTCTATGTTTGATTAGTTCATGTAACTGATCAAACATCTTATCTAGAATAAGTGCTTGGTGCTTATCTGGATAGATTGGAAATGTGTAAGTTCTATACATGCGTATTCTCCTTACAGTAACATACGTAGAACTTCAGCATTTTTCCTAAAAAAAAACTGCATATACGCAGTTTCGAATTTTTGTCAGAATGGAGCGAGTGACGGGAATCGAACCCGCGTAGTCAGCTTGGAAGGCTGAAGTTCTACCATTGAACTACACTCGCAACATGGTGACCCGTGTAGGACTCGAACCTACGACCCACTGATTAAAAGTCAGTTGCTC
>CAYSNT010000010.1:6745-14054 GCA_964432505.1 uncultured Erysipelothrix sp. | reverse complement strand
TAAAAATATTAAATATATTAATAAAATAATCAATTATTAAGGTTTTCAAGGGATAAAAATCGATTTTTGATGGATTTGACTGAATTAAATGAATCTAAACAAATCAACGACATAAAAAAACCATGATCCTTTCTATAGAAGTGTCATGGTGGTTACTGTTGAATGAAAGAGTTGATACCCTGTTTTGGTTTGAATCATGAGTTGTCCTTGTTCATCAATGCCTTGATTAATTCCTTCGTAAGTCTTATCAAGATGAATGATCTTTACAAGCTGTTGATAAAAACGTAAGGATTGATTGATCCATGTTTGAGTTAGACGAGGATGCTGAACCAGGATGGTAAACTGCTTTAAGATTTCCTCAATGAGGTCTAGATGAGTAGGAAGCGCTTCACTGAATTGATGCAGTGATCCAGCACTCTCTTTAAGATGATCAGGAAAGTATTCAACCGATACATTCAGCCCAAATCCTATGATGGTACCGTAGGCATAAGTTTCACACAAGATGCCACCAATCTTCTTGTCTTGAATGAAGATGTCGTTAACCCATTTGATGGTGGGATTAAAGTTAAAGTTCTTTAATGCTCGTGTGATGGCTGCAGCCATGGTTAAGGATAAGGGAAAATTACATTTCTGTGTATAAGAAAAAGAAACGTACAAACCTTGATATGGAGCACAATAAAAGTGACGATCTTGAGTTCCTCGTCCTTGGTTTTGGTGAAAGGCCACAAGCAAATGAGGATGCGATGGAGCGGCTTGTTTAAGAGCACTGTTGGTGCTATCAATGCACTCCATCACATCCACCTGTTGTATCCAATTAGGAACAATGGCTTGAAGTTGTTCACGTGTGTAGTGTTGTGGGTTGAATGGCTGATGAAATAATGTCATAGAGAGTATCACTTAATGTTTCCACATCCATGTCTTTGAGTGATTCATAAGGCATAAGGGGATGTATGGTTATGGTTAATGGATCTTTAATCTTAGGATTAAATGGATCATAGGCATGTGAGAGGGTGATGGGCAAGACATTGGCTTTCGCCATCTTCACTATCCCAAAGGCTTTGGCTTTAAAAGGATTCATGGCATCTGATTTAGAGCGAGTCCCTTCAGGAAAGATGAGAACATTGCCTCCTGCTTTGAGTTGTTGTGTGCATTCTCGTAGCATCTTTACATTGCCTTCACGGGAGTCACGATCAAAGTAAATCAAATCAATGACTTTACCCCATTCACCAATTCCCAAGATCTTCTTGTTTTCTATTTTTGAGACAAAACTTAAAGGTGATTGAATCGCACACACAATGGGTAAGGGATCAATGAGTCCTTGATGATTACACACAATGAGGGTATGGGAAAGGTGTTCTGATTGTTGTTGATGATGTACTGTGCATTTCTTTCCTAAGATGGCTAAGCAGAATGATGACCATGATTGAACTTTGCGGTGTTTGTGTTCTTTGGTTAAAGTGTGTGAGCGTAGTGCATCCACATGGGCAAAGGGAAGTAAAAGAAGCAGGATTAAAAGCTTTAATCCTTTACTGACCAATCGCAAAGAGAATTTCTCCATCACACACCACAGTACCATCTAGGGCATCCAACGTAGCTTTCACAGTCGCAATTCCAATGGTTCCTCTCATGCTTTTGAGTGATACATGATAATACAAAGTATCCCCTGGAGCGACCATTTTTCTGAATCGAATTCGATTGATGCCCGCAAAGTATACATACTTACCAGCATGTTGAGGATCCAATAACACTAAAATTGCACCAGTATCTGCTAATCCTTCCACAATCAAGACCCCAGGGAAAACATGCTTGTTTGGAAAATGACCTTGAAAGACAGCTTCATTGACGGTGATGTTTTTCTTGGCAATGATGCTGGTTGGGGTGGGTGTATCCACCACGCAATCCACATACAAGAAGGGATAGCGATGGGGTAAGATGGCTTGAACTTGATCGGATGTTAATTTCATGAGTTGACCTTTCTAAAACATAATGTTGCATTGTGTCCCCCAAATCCTAGGGAGTTGGATAACACCACATTGACGGCTTGTTGGCGACCTTGTTTTGGGACTACATCCAAATCACATTCTGGATCATCCGCATGGGTGTTAATCGTAGCAGGGATAAACCCATCTTCAATGGCTTTAATGCTTAAGATGGCTTCCACTGCGCCTGCTGCTCCTAACATGTGACCTGTCATGGATTTGGTGGAAGACACGGCAACCTTGGTTGCATGTTCACCTAAAGCAGTTTTGATGGCTTTAGTTTCAGTTTTATCATTGAGTGGCGTTGAAGTGCCATGAGCATTGATGTAATCCACTTCATGAGGTTGAATTTTGGCTTCTTGCATGGCCATGATCATGGCTTGAGCACCACCATCTCCACTTTCAATGGGTGCCGTAATATGATGAGCATCACAGGTTGCTCCATAACCCACCAGTTCGGCATAGATGTGTGCACCACGAGCAAGAGCATGTTCATATTCTTCTAGCACTAAGACACCAGCTCCTTCTCCCATCACAAAACCACTGCGTCCTTGATCAAAGGGAATAGAAGCACGGTTAACATCGTCACTTTCATTCAATGCACGCATGACCATGAATCCAGCCATCGATAATGGTGTGATGGAAGCTTCACTGCCTCCAGCTAACATGATATCCATTAAGCCAAACTTGATTTTATGAAAAGCATCACCAATCGCATTGGCTCCAGCTGCACAAGCGGTAACCACACAGGAACAATAACCTTGAGCATGATGATCAATAGCCACCTGTCCTGCAGCTAAGTTGGATAAAGCCATTGGAATGAAATAGGGTGTAATGCGAGTTGGTCCTCGATCCAACATTTGTTGGTAAGCAGATTCAATGCTGCCCACACCACCAATCCCTGAACCAATGATGACTCCAAAACGTTTTCGATCAATAGTCTCAGGTAGATTAGCATCCTTCATGGCTTGTTTGGCACTGATACGTGCAAATTGCGTGAAACGATCACACGTTTTAAGTTCTCTAGCACTGAAGTAGGTTTCCATATCAAAGGGATCCACTTGAGCGGCAAGTTTGACTTTATAGTGAGTGGTATCGAATGCAGTGATAGGTTTAATGCCATTCTTACCTGCTTTCGCATTCTCCCAAAAACTATGGACATCCACTCCAATTGGGGAGACCACTCCCATTCCAGTGATGACGACGCGACGTTGTTTATCCAACATGAGTTAATCCTCCATCGATGACTAATGTTTGTGCGGTAATATAACGAGCTTGAGCAAGAAATAAGATGCCATCGGCAATGTCTTGGGCTTGCCCTAAGGATTTAAGAGGAATCTTTGCCATCATGGCTTCTTTGATGGATTCATCCAGGACATGTGTCATGTCCGTTTCAATGAAACCAGGAGCAATCGCATTAACACGAATACCACGACTTCCCAGCTCTAATGCCAATGATTTGGTTAGACCAATGATGCCTGCTTTTGAAGCGGCATAATTGGCTTGGCCAGCATTGCCTACTAAACCAATGATTGATGACACATTGACAATCGCTCCAAAGCGTTGTTTCATCATGATCTTAGCGGCTAACTTAGCACAGTTAAACGTTCCTTTTAGATTAATGGATAAGACATCATCAAAGTCACTCTCACTCATGCGTAGTACTAGATTGTCTTTTACTATCCCAGCATTGTTCACAAGCACATCCAAGCGATTGAACGTGCTCATCACTTGATTGAACATGGCTTCGCATTCACTGGTTTGACTCACATTGGCTTTAATGATGAGGGTCGTTGCTTTAGCTTCTTCACATTGTTTTGCGACATGATGTGCAGCAGTGTCACTGCTAGCATAATTGATCACCACATCATACCCCGCTTTCGCAAACGTAAGGGCAGTACTGGCTCCGATGCCTTTTGAAGCACCAGTGATTAATACGACAGGTTTACTCATACATTCTCCTTTAATAATTGATTGAGTGAAGCCACATCGTTCACACTGAAATGTTTCAATTCAGGACAGGTGGCTTGTATCATGGACGACAACGTGGTTTGTGGACCAATCTCAATGAGGGTATCAATACCCATTGTTTGTAAGGTTTGAAGCGATTGCATCCACTTCACACTGGAATAGATTCGCTGCGTTAAAGCAGGAATAAAATCATGTGTTTGAGCTTGTCCACTGACATTCATGATCACAGGACACTGAGATGGTCTCCAGTTCACTTCACGTAAAGCATCGTTAAGTGAAGGTGCTACCTTTTCTAAATACGAGGAATGAAAGGCACCAGCGACTTTTAGAGGAATGACCTTGCGTATGCCTGATTCATTTAATCTTTGTTTTGCATAAGCTAAAGCACCACCATCACCGCTCATCACAAATTGGGTAGGAGAGTTGTAATTGGCTAATGAGCATACTCCAACACTTCTGGCTTCTTGAATAATGCCTTCAATGATGTCTAATTGATCACTGATGATGGCACTCATGCCCGTTTCATGTCCTTGTAATGCATCACTCATGAGTTTTCCACGTTGTTGAATTAAGGGCATGGCTTCTTCTAGACTCAAGGCATTGGCACACACTAGAGCACTGTATTCACCTAAGGATAATCCCGCCATGGCACTCACTTCAATGTGTTTCATGACTTGTTTAGCGATGGTAACACTGGTTAATAGAATGGCTTGTTGGGTGGTGAGAGTTGAAGAGAGTCCATTGTCTTGATTAAAGAAACAGACATCTCTGATAAGAGGATAGGCATCATAGAGTGCTTTTGAATCTTCAAAGGATGTATAGAAATCATGTCCCATGCCTTCTTTTTGTGCGCCTTGTCCTGGAAAGATTAAAGCGACCTTCATAAGGCTTGCTCAATCTCTTTAAAGCGTTGAGCTTGTGCTTTGGTTTCATTCACCATGTCTTCAAAGATTTGGGCAATAGGGCGCATGGTTTTAACCATTCCAGCAATTTGTCCCATCATGAGTGATCCATTGATCATGTCACCATCAAAGACAGCACGACGGAGTGAACCAATGGTTAAATGTTCTAGCTCATCACGAGTGGCTCCCGCACGCTCTTTTTTAATGTATTCATTGGACATTTGATTTTTTAGAATGCGTACTGGTGCACTGACACTGCGTCCAGTCACGATGGTATCAGAGTCTTTAGCTTTCAAAACCGCTTGTTTGTAGTTGTCATGACATGGACATTCAGGTGAAGCCAATAAGACAGTCCCCACTTGAACACCTACAGCCCCTAGATTAAGTACTGCGGCCATGGTACGACCATCCGCGATACCTCCTGCCGCAATGACAGGAATCTTTACCGCATCGACCACTTGAGGAACCAAAGTTAAGGTGGTCATTTCACCAACATGTCCCCCTGATTCAGTTCCCTCCACAATGACCATGTCAGCTCCGACTTGTTCAACACGACGGGCTAATGAAACGGTTGGGACGATTGGGACCACTTTAATGCCTGCAGCTTTTAATGCTGGAATGTAAGGTCCAGGATTACCGGCTCCAGTGGTAACGATGGCAGGTTTATGTTTAAGTATCACTTCCACAATCGCATCACAATGAGGGTTCATCAACATCAAGTTGACCCCAAAAGGTTTGTCGGTTAAACTCTTGCATTTGATAATGGCGGCTTCAGCACGCTCTGCATCCATTGCGCCTGTTCCAATGATGCCCAATGCTCCAGTGTTGGACACCGTAGCAGCAAATTCTGGGGTGGCAATGTGTGCCATGGCCCCTTGAATAATCGGGTATTTAATGCCTAAAATTTCATGAAGTAACATGAGGTTCTCCTTTTATAGTGTAAAGGTTGCAGCGCCATAGCTCAGTCCACCCCCAAACCCTACAACCATGATGCGTTCACCATGATGAAGCGATCCTTCGTGTAAGGCCATTGAGATCGCAATTGGAATGGAAGCTGCTGAGGTGTTGCCCACCTTGGCAATGTTTGAAATACTTTTTGAGGGATCAAGTTGGAGGCGTTTCATCGCATAATCCATGATCCTTTGATTGGCTTGATGCAAAACGATGTGATCCAACGAGTCTAATGAGACGTTGGCTTTCATGGCACATTCTTGCATGACACTTGGAATCACATCCACCGCAAAGCGATATACCTCTTTGCCTTGCATAGACAAGGTTAAAGGATGAGCTTCTTCTTGAAGTAAAGGAACGCCACATGCTCGCAGTGTACCCTCTAGATCACCTTCACTGTGATTCACACACACACACGCTGAAGCAGTAGCATCATAGTCAATGATCATCGCGCCAGCTCCATCTCCAAAGAGAATGCACGTGGTGCGATCATTCCAATCTAAGATTTTTGAAAACACTTCGGCTCCAATGATCGCAATGCGTTTAAAACGTTTGCTTTCAAGTAAAGCACTTCCTAAATCAAGTCCTACCACAAAACCACTGCATGCGACATTCACATCAAACGCCATGATTTTAGATGGATTTAGTCCCATCTTGGCTTGAATGAGAGATGCGGTGGAAGGTGTGAAATGATCGGGGGTCATTGTCGCCACAATGATGGCTTCAATGCTTACAGGATCTATTTCATAACGCTCACATGCATTTTTTAAGGCATGAGTGCCTAAATCGGAGGTATTCCTATGATCTGAAATCGTACGTTGAGTGATTCCAGTACGCTCGAGAATCCATTCATGAGAGGTATCAATGTATTGAGCCAACTCATGATTGGTTAAGACACGCTCACCTAAGGCATGACCAACCGCACTCACTTTAATACCCATAGTCGGACCCCATCTTTCTAAATTTCGCCTCTTTTTGGCTTATTAATTCCTCTTTACTCATAGATTTGAGTTTGTCGAGTTGAACACAGACTTTATGTCGTGTTGCTTTAATTGACTCATTCATGGATGTGGATTCATCCACAATGTCATCCACAATCCCTTTGGCTTTTAAGTCATAGGAAGTTAATCCCATGAGTTCTGCCACCTCTTTGGATTTAGAGGCATCTTTGTATAAGATGGAGGCAAATCCTTCGGGAGATAGAATAGAATAGATGGCGTGCTCAAACATGATGATGTGATTGGCAATGCTTAAGGCTAATGCACCACCACTCCCCCCTTCAGATAACACAATGGTGATGATAGGAACACTTGCACAAGCAAAAGCATACAAACAATGCGCAATGGCACTGTGTTGACCACGCTCTTCAGCGCCCAACCCTGGATAAGCACCTGGAGTATCCACAATACTGATAATTGGAATACTGAGTTTGTTGGCTAACTTAACCGCTCGTATGGCTTTTCGAAATCCTTCAGGTTGATTCATCCCAAAGTTTTTATGCACATT
>CAYSNT010000010.1:0-6645 GCA_964432505.1 uncultured Erysipelothrix sp. | reverse complement strand
ATGAAACCTTGTTCAAGCCCAAATTCAGCACTTTGAAAGTGAGAAGGAAGACTTTGTTGGATTGTTTTTTCAATCACTCGCTTGCCCGCAAACCCAATGAGGGCAGATGGTTCAGATAAGGTTAAGTCCCCTAACATCGCAAAGCTAGCACTCACACCACCTGTAGTAGGATGAGTTAATACCATGATACTGAATAAGTTCAAATCGTGGTGCTTCTTCATGGCTTGGGTGGTTTTGGCCATCTGCATTAATGAAATAATGCCTTCTTGCATCCGAGCACCACCTGAAGCAACATAGAGAATCAAGGGATAACGATGCTCACACGCATGTTCAATGAGTCTAGTGATGAGTTCACCAACCAGTGATCCCATACTGCCCATCATGAAGTTGGCATCCATGACTCCTATCGCAATGGGGTGTTGGTCTAAGGTTGCTACCCCCACCAAAACAGCTTCATTGAGTTGTGTGCTTTGTCGAGCTTCCTTTAATTTTTTCTGATAATCAGGAAAATCAAGTTGAGTGGCAGTAGTAAGATGATTCCATAAAGGTGTGAATGAACCTTCATCCACACTCATCTGTAAACGATCCTTAGCGCTAACGCGCTCATGAGCATCACAGTGCACACACACTCTTAAATTACGTTGAAAGTGTTCTAGGGTTGATGCTTTGTGACAAGATGCACACACATGAATCACATCATCAGGCAACTCTTTTTTCGCAAAAAGATGCTTTGAAACATTCAAGAGGGTTTTAAACCCTGAGATTTGTTTTTTACGTTGTTCGAATAAATTCTTCAACTGTGTTCAACTCCTTTATGAGGACACTGGCATAATCGGTGGTGTATCGACCTTCAATGAATTCCTTTTGGTGAAGCACCAAATAGTGGAATTCAATGTTGGTGTGAACCCCTTCAATCAGAAGTTCCTCCAGTGCGCCTCTCATTCGTTTAATGGCTTCCAAGCGTGTTTGCCCCCAAACAATGAGTTTTAAGATCATGGAATCATAGTAGGGAGGAATGGTTGCTCCTTGATACATGGCTGTTTCAATGCGGACATGAGGTCCAAAAGGAACATGCATGAATGCAATGGTCCCAGGACTAGGAGCAAAATTGGATCGAATGTTTTCCGCATTAATACGGCATTCAATGCTGTATCCTTTCATGGATATGTCTCTTTGAGTGAATGGAAGAGGTTTTCCTTGAGCACATAGAATCATGACTTTAATGATATCAATGCCTGTGATCATCTCTGTGACGGGATGTTCAACTTGGATACGAGTGTTCATTTCCATGAAATAAGTTTGACCTGAAGTATCCATGAGAAACTCGATGGTGCCCACAGAATCATAACTCACCGCTTTAGCCGCTTTCACTGCATCATTAAGAATCTTTTTACGCTGCGTTTGGGTCAATGCAAAACATGGGGCTTCTTCAATCACTTTCTGATGACGTCTTTGAAATGAGCAATCACGCTCAAATAAATGCACCACATGGCCGTGTTTATCTGCAATGATTTGAACTTCCACATGCTTGGTTTGAGTAAAGTAGCGTTCAACATACACTTCAGCTGAACCAAAGGAAGCTAAGGCTTCTTGTTTAGCTGCTTGAAAGGCTTGATCCAATTCACTTTGTTCATGAACCAAACGCATGCCCTTACCTCCACCACCAGCCGCAGCCTTAATGATCAAAGGATAACCAATCTGTGAAGCAATGCGTTGGCATTCACTTAAATCTGTGACAGCTCCCACTGATCCTGGAATAATGGGAATACAAGCATCAATCATGGCTTGTTTCGCTTTGACTTTGTTGCCCATGAGTTCAATTAAGTGAGCACTAGGACCTACAAAGATAAGACCAACCTGTTCAACCAAGGAAGCAAAGATGGCATTTTCACTGAGAAATCCAAAACCTGGATGAATCGCATCACATCCGCTGTTAAGAGCAGCCATGATGATGTTGTTCATGTGCAGATACGATGATGAAGCATGAGCATCACCCACGCATATCGCTTCATCCGCAAACTTCACATGATAACTTTCTTCATCCACACTGGAGTAAATGGCGACAGTGGTGATGTTCATTTCTTTGCAGGTACGCATAATGCGTACCGCAATTTCACCACGGTTGGCGATCAACATTTTTTTAATCATGAGGTTGAACCTTAAGTAGAACTTGATTGAAAGCAACGGAAGTGTTGTTAGGAGCACAACACTCTACCACAATGCCATCGTAGGGTGAGGTCACTTCATTCATGACTTTCATGGCTTCAATGACACCAATAACTTGCCCTGACTTAATGGCATCGCCTACTTTAAAGAAAGGATCTGATGTAGGGGAAGAGGCATGATAGAAGGTTCCTACAAGGGGTGCTTTGATTTCTTTGTATGAAGGCTCATTGACGATTGGAGTGTGGGGTAATGGTGTAGTTTCATTCACTGGGTTAGACACACTGGATGGTGTGAGAGGCTGCACTTGTGACATCATCATCACATGTTGTGCTTTCTCAAGTTTTATTTTAAATCCTTCAAGTTCAAGCTCCATCTTAGCAACTTCACTTGATTCGAAGAGTTCAATGATTGTTTTTATGGTTTGTTTATCTTTCATCATAGGGTCTCTTTCCTTATAAAAAAGACTAAGGGTGAGACCACCCTTAGTTTAATTTTGTTGAAACGAGGTCGACAACATCTTGTACAGTGACCAGTTTCGCAAGCTCAGCGTCTTCGATACGAACATCAAATGAAGTTTCAAGTTCAAGCGCGAGTTCAACTGCAGCTAAGGAGTCAATGCCTAGATCATCTTTCAGTGTTGCACTTGCAACCACCAATGCATCATCAATGTGGACAGCATCCACGAGAACTTTTTTAACTTGTTCAAACATATTCTGTTTCTCCTTTGGTATTTACTTTGAAGTTCAAACTTTGAGCATCAAATTAAGTTACACTTTACTCCTGAAGAAACACGAAATCAAGAACTTTATGCGTGAAAAAACGATGAAATTGTGAAAGTTATGTGATGTAAACGGTTACTTCCTTTGAAAATCAAAGAATTTAGTCAAGTATGTTTAAGCATGAAATAATGAGCATGTTTCAAAAAAGGATGATTACCAAGATTTTCTTATGATAGAATAGTGTTAACTCGGGGGAGAATTGTATGAAAAGATTAACCATCATCGTACTATGTTGTCTACTTTCAGGATGTCAGTTTTGGACATCCTCTTTTGAATTACCTGTCTTAATTGATGACATCATCCTAGGACCAAGAACAACGTTCTTTATCACCAACAAGCAAACACTGTATGGTCTAGGCTCATTTGGAGCAAGTTATGTGAATAAACCCATTCCAATCATGAGTGATGTGAAAAACGTAATTTCGACGTGGAATACGACCATTGTGTTGAAGAAAGATGGCACACTTTGGGAGTGGGGGAGTGCACGCGTGTTCTCAAAAGAACCGTATGAGAAAAAAGATGAGATATCCAAAGTCTTGGATAATGTGAAATCGATTTGGGGGAATGAATCCAATCTGGTTTATGTGTTGAAAGAAGATGATTCATTATGGGTTATTGGACATCATGATTGTCGAGTGAACCCTCAGCCTTATGTTGAGTCAGGTTCAATGTTTAAGTTAACAAAAGTGTTGGAAGGTGTTAAAGAGGTCAGTGTACAACCTTTTAGTGGCAATGCCATTGCGAGCACACTGGATGGAAAACACTACATTTGGGGAAGCACCACCTCCGATAGTCAACGTCAAGATGTCTTATCCTTGTTTACGGATCACGATGTGACGTGTCAAAGCACACCTTTAGAAGTGAGTATTGAGTTTCGTGTTAAGCAAATCGTGTATCAAGATCAAGCACTGCTTATCCTTACCAAAGAGGGTGATTTGTATGGGTTGGGAAGCAATCACTATTCCCATCTTCACAGTTCAAGTGAAACCATGATTAAAACGCCAACTAAGATGGCTACCAATATCAAACGTGTCCAGTCAAGTACATTTTCAATCTATGTTTTGAGTCACCAACATGCTTTGTATCGGATTGAGAATGAGAGGAATACACCAACTCAAGGTGTCAGTGCTGTGTACTTAAGTAACATTCTTAACAATGTTGAAATGATTTCAAGTGGTGTTGGTAGTACCATGGCGATCACTAGAGATGGCATCATTTATGGTTGGGGCAACAATGAATACAATCAATTAGGTCACTGTAACGTGAAAGTGATTTCCAAATTAACCAAGGTAGGCATTCTTAAACATTAAAAAATAGCCTAGAACAGATTGAAAAAGCTCGTTTAACTCAAAAGTGGCAAAACGCAACCAACAGTTGCTAGAAGCAACCAAGGGGTAATGATACACTTTTCTTGCGGGGAAGTGTCAATGGAAAACATCATTTCAAGGTGGAATGATCAAGAAGAACCTATTTTGGGTTGAATTAGCATCAACCCAAAATAATCTTCAGAATTCAAAAGTAAAAAAACAATGGAGGATGTAAAATGAAGTCAGCATCATCACACATAAGGGGAACTGTATCATGAATAAAACAATGTTTAAAGTTATGGTAGCATTAGTCGTGATTATCTTGCCTTTGTTGATTGGTTATTGTTTTGAAGAACTGTTTTTAGTGGAAAGCTCAATTGGATATGTGGTTTCCTCTCTTCAAATTATGTTTCTAATTCATCATTTTAAAATTCTAAAAGATGAAAGGAAGTAGCAATGAGTAAATTGAGAAAGATGCTTTCAACTAACACCAATACATTGTTAATCCTCATAACTATGTTGATGATTACGGTATTGGATTCTTTTTTCAAAGACAAGAATCCATTGATCATCCTCATTCTAATTAGCTTAATATTAGTTTTTATAGTCTTAGCCATTATTTCCTATCGAAATAAAAGAAAGAAACCATCGCTTAATGATTTCTTGGTTTATCCTTTGCTAGTGCTGTTTGGTTTTATGTACAATGCCCAATTCTATCCAAACTCAATCATAAAGACTATTGTATTGGCATTAACGATTGGACTTAATTTAAAAAACGCAGAACAGATTGACATGAAGATTAATGACACAATGAAGTGATTGATTGCTAAATAAGTCATCAAAAACAAGGGAAAGTGTTCAACACTATCCCTTGTTTTTATTCATGATTGATGATAGACAATTTTACCATTCACCATGGTCCAGCTAACACGATGACTTAATAATTCATCATTGCTTAGTGTATGTAATGACACCGATGAAGCAAAACAGTCTGCTTTATACCCTATCTCTAATGTGCCTAAGTGGTGTTCTTGATGGAGAAGATAAGCCCCCATCGTTGTGTAGTGTTTTAATGCGGTGTCTAAATCAATGCATTCTGAAGGGGAATGACCTTGTGGATACACGCCATAGGCATCAAGACGTGTGAGTGCACTGTGCATTCCAATAAATACATTAGGATCTTCAATAGGAGCATCACTGGAAAAGGCAATCTTCATGCCTTCATCCATCATGGTTTTCCAAGCATAAGAATGATCAATGATGGTTTGAGGTAAGCGCTCTTTAAGCAGTGGTGCATCACTTCTTAAGAAGATGGGTTGAACCATACCCATGATGTTGTTTTGAGCTAAAGTCTTAATTTGATGTGGTCGTGTGATCTGAACATGAATAATGGTATGTCGCAGTGGATTGCCATCTTGAGTATAGGGTGTGTAAGCTTTTGCTACATTATCAATGGCTTGATCACCGATCGCATGAACCACCACTTGCATTCCTCTTTCATTGGCTTTCTTTACCATGGCTTCCAAGTGAGACTGTTCAATGGTAGCTTCCCCATAAGTTGTGGTGTGAAGATAAGGCGTACTCATTAAAGCGGTTTTACCTCCTAAACTACCATCCGCGAACATTTTTAAAGGACCTTGAACTTGAAATTCATTTTCTTGAATTGGATTATGATCTAAGATTTCAAAATCTGAAAGTTCATCCATCTTTATCTGATGAGAGACTCGAAGACACTGTTCTTTTGAAAAATCATCATACGCTGCTTTGACTTGAGTGTATTCTGGATTATGCATCCATAAGTCATTTGTCCCTACTGTTGTAATGCCATAAGATAAACATTGTTTTGCACCGCTTTGAAGAAAAGCAAGATAATCGTCTTGAGTCAATTGAGGAAGCAAGGCATTGACATAGCCAATGCCTTGTTCTTTAATGACCCCTGTCATTTGACCTGTTTCATCGTAATCAAAGTAAGTGGTATCTAATTCTTTAAAATGCTCTTGAATCTTCCTTAACATGACACTGTTGACCACCACCACATGATTGCATACTCGTGTTAAAACAGTGGGTAGAGTTGGACTCATGGTATCAAGATGAAACCGAGTTAAAGAGGGTTCATGAGTAAAGGATCCATCATTGTATCCTCGAGCATGGAGCAGTGTCAGTGAGGGATTGTTTGAAAGGTAGGTTTGGATTTTGGTATGAATGGCTGCATGACTTGAACATTCAAACAAGGTGAGTGAAGCCAAAAGCTGTCCATACCAAGCCAAATGCATGTGAGCATCTATGAAACCTGGATAGATCCATTGATGCTTAGCATCAATGATATCTCCTGAAAAGTCTAGTGGTAAGGTCTTTTCAAAGGATTGAATGATTCCATCCTTGATGATCATGAT
>CAYSNT010000009.1:0-14238 GCA_964432505.1 uncultured Erysipelothrix sp. | reverse complement strand
CAGAGCCATCTTTTCTATTCTTTTCATATTCTTCAATCGAGCGCAAATCAAACATGTCTTCAATACGTTCAATGACAGATGTTTTCACAAAATCGCTTACACTAACTCCATAGAAATCTGCATAAATTTTAATAAGTTCTTTTTCTTCTTTCGTTGCTCTAATGCTTATCATACTCATAATATCCTATCCTCCCACACCAACTGTACTACATTTGTATTACAATGTCAATCTAGATGAGGTTGTGCATTCACATCAGTCTTATCAAATTTAACCTAATAACTTCCTTCTACTTTGTGTCCTTGCATTAATGCCACTCCACTGGAGGTACCAATGCGAGTTGCACCAGCTTCTAACATCGCCATGACATCTTCATATGAGCGAACACCACCCGCTGCTTTGACTTCAATGATATCTTTAGCCACTGATTTAAGTAAAGCAACATCTTCTTTGGTTGCTCCATGAGTGGAGAAACCAGTACTTGTTTTCACAAAATCAGCTTTTGCATCAATCACAGCTTGTGTTGCCATGACTTTTTGTTCATCGTTAAGTAAACAAGCTTCTATGATGACCTTAAGTGTATGTTGACCAATCGCTTGTTTCACAGCCGCAATGTCTTTGACCACATACTCATAGTCACCATCCAATAATTTTCCTACATTAAGCACCATATCAATTTCGTTTGCGCCATCTTGAATGCATTGAGCTGCTTCAAACGCTTTGGATGCGGTCGACATCGCTCCTAATGGAAAACCAATAGTTGCACAAACGCCAACACCACTTCCCTTAAGTAATTCTGCCACAAGTGGTACACGTGATCCATTCACACACACAGTTTTAAACTGATATTGCTTGGCCTCTTCACAAAGCTTAATGAAATCTTCCTTTACTGCATTTTGCTTTAGTAATGTATGGTCGATAAATTGATTCATGTTTTTTCCTCTTCTTTCATTTTTAATCGTTCCTTTATCGCAGCTGAAGCCACGATGTGATCACCAACATAATCACTTTTCTCATAGGCTCGCGCAATCATCGTCTCACAGCCTTTGCCTAAAATCAATAAACAGTCCCCTTTTTTACATAAGGTAATGGCTTGACGAATGGCTTGAACACGATCGGAGATAATCACATACGGTGTATCCTGTATTCCTTGTGCAATATCATGACAGATACTGATGACATCCTCATCTCGAGGATCATCTTCAGTTAAAACAATCATGTCACACATTTGATCTGCCAATTGTCCAAATACTTTTCTCTTAAGCGTATCACGTTGACCTGCACTGCCAAACACAGTTAAGAGTCGTCCATGAGTCATTTTTGAGGCATATTCAAAGATTTGAGTGAAGCCATCTGGAGTGTGGGCAAAGTCCACAATTACATCATAATCCTGCCCTTCATCAATACGATGCATTCTTCCTAACACTTGAGATAAATGTGGTGTTAATTCAAGAAAATCAACATAAGACTTATTCGCATGATGCACCACACTAACAAGCGCTAAAGCTAAGTTCATGACATTAAAACCTGCGATAAGATTTGTCGTAATGGACACTTTTTCTTGTTTGAGGGTATCATCTAAATCAAAGGTGGTATGAGTACTGTACGTCTTGATGTTTGAAAGCACCACATTGGCTAAGGAAGATTCCCCTACTTTAATTACAGCACTATTACATTCATCCACCATTTTTAAACCATAAGGATCATCTATATTGATGATGCATAACCCTTCTGGTTTAATTTGAGAAAACAGTTTAGCTTTCGCAATAAAATATTGCTTCATATCACCATGATAATCAAGATGATCATGCGTAAGGTTAGTGAAAATCGCCACATCGAAATCAATTCCTAGTGTTCTACGCTGATCCAAACCAATGGAACTAACTTCCATAGCGCATGATTGCACACCTTCTTTAACCATTGTGGATAAATAGTGATTGATTGTCACTAAATCTGGCGTTGTCAATTGAGTAGGTAACACCACATCTTTGTAGGAAGCATGAATGGTTCCTATGACACCACAAGATTCAAAACTGGCTACCAATTGCTTAATTAAAGCAGTAACACTGCTTTTCCCATTGGTTCCAGTGACACCATACATTGATAACTGATGTGAGGGATTATCATAAAAGCGTTGCGCAACCTGACTCAACGTCTCGACCACATCATTCACATGGATGTATAGAGTACCTTCATGCTTGGTAAGTGGTTGAGAGTGAACAATCACAATTGCGCCATTGTGAATGGCTTGATCCACAAATTTATGGCCATCATAACTAAGACCTTTTATCGCAAAAAATATCGCCTTAAAAGAAGGAATTCGTGAATCAATCATGAGTGAATGAATCTGCAGTGTGGACGTTGTCTCTATGAGTGAAGACAGAACTCTCATACTAAGCTCCTTTCTTGCGTTTTCTAAGTGCTTTTTCATATTTTCTCAGTAAGTTAGGATGGAAAAGCTGATGGTAGACTCCAATGCGTATGAACTCAATTAAATCATGATTAAGTAACGCTGAGGAAAGCTCTTTTAAAATAGTTTCATCATCGATTGGCTCATAAAGTGCATACACTTCTTTAAAAGCAACGCCTTCACAATGAATTAATGCATGATGTTGAGCATCGTAAAACACATGTTCATCATTCAACGAACCAAGATGTGTGAATGGATAAAATGGACTATGAAGAAGATGTAATCCATACGTTTTAATTGGATCAACACAACTTCCTTTAAAGTCTTTATACAGTTTAAAGTACTGTGGCAAATCAAACACAGCAGGTCGTTTCATCATTAAAGCATTGAGCAATGGATCAAAGAAAGGCACAAGAATGTGTTCATTTTCAAAGTTCATCACGCATGCTTTCTCATAAAATGAGTTCATATTTAACAATAAAAACTCATTTCTTTTTGCATATTCCATATCTTGCCAAATATCAAAGAAATCAAAGCGAATGGCTTCAGATACTTTTTGAAACTCTTCTTTGTTCTTTAAAGCAATATCAATCATTTGGGCATGTGCAATCGATAGTACATTGGGTTTACTACTGGTGATAAATGATTGATGCAAATGTGAAGTACGCCACCGCTGCATATCTTTCTTATGCATCTGATGAAGATTAAAACGGTGGACTTTTCTTAAGTGATGGGCTATTTTATTGATCATGATAAGCCTCAATCATGGCACATACCGCAATGGCTGCCGTTTCTGCTCTCAGCGTTTTATGACCTAAACTGATGAGTTTAAAGCCATGTGAACGAGCCAACTCAACTTCTTGATGTGAAAATCCCCCTTCAGGTCCAACCACAACAAGCGATGCAAGATTCATGCAAGCTTGAAGTGAAACAGATTCATGTTCAACACGTTCAAAACACAATCCTTTAAATGCGGCAGAGCGATGACAAACTTGTTTATAAGAATGCAATGATTCAATCTGACACATGTGTTTGCGATGACTTTGTTCACTCGCTTCTTTAGCAATAGTTTGATAACGTACACGCTTCTTTTCAAAGTCCTTCACATCCACATCAATGATGGTTCGCTCACTTACAAAAGGAAGAATGCGTGTAGCACCTAACTCGGTTGCTTTTTGAATCACCCATTCAAATTTATCTTTTTTAAGTAAAGCGACCGCTAAGGTCAAATCAATGGGAAAATCATCCTTTTGATTGATTTCATTAAGAATAGTTCCTACATCTTGATTAGGTTCAATTCTCACTTCAAAGACACGAGAAGAAGCATCAACCACACAAATGGTGGTTGTTTGCTTCAATCTTAAAACACGATTCAAATGATGCATCATCGCTTCATTAAGATGGACCGTTGTGTCTGTGATGTAACTATCAATGAAATAGCGTTGCATTTACTTCACCAAGGCTTTTAGTTTCTTCACTTCAAAAGGTTTAATGACACGCACATGCCCTACTGGAAGCCCATCTAGACCTAAAAAACCGATATGTGTACGGGTGAGTTTAACTAAATTAACGTTCAATGCTTCAAACATGCGACGAACAATTCGATTCTTACCTTCATGAATGGTAAGAGAAACAATGGTTGTACCTTTTTCTTTTTGAAATTGCGTGAAATTAATAGTAGCTGGTTGGGTCATCCCATCATCTAACATGATGCCATTGGTTAACTTATCACTCATGGCTTTAGTTAATGTTCCTAAAATAATCGCTTCATATGTTTTTGAAACCTCATATTTAGGATGGGTCATCAAATTCGCAAATTGACCATCATTGGTCAAAATCAATGCCCCTAAAGTGTCTTTATCCAAGCGACCAACAGGAAACAAGCGAACATCTTTAGGAACATAATCCATGACTGTAGCACGTCCACGATCATCACTGGCTGTGGAAAGTACATTTTTAGGTTTATTTAAAAGATAATAATAAAAAGTCGTTTGACCGTAAATGTTCATCCCATCTACACTGATGGTATCAGAGTGGCTAGCCATATACCCTAAAGTATTAATGGTTTCTCCATTGACTTTTACACGTCCTTCTAAAATCATTGCTTCAGCTTTTCTAAGTGAGGCTACTCCTGCTTGCGCAATGAGTTTATGCAGTCTCTGATTTGACATATAGATCCTTCTCCTCACTTTCAATTGGTTTAAGTGTTGGTAATGCTGATAATGATGGTAAATGAAAGACATCAAGGAAATGAGAAGTTACCTCATACAAGATGGGTCTTCCAGGCGTGTTTTCACGTCCTGCTTCTTGAATAAGATCAAGGGCTAACAATTTTCTAACAATCATGTCAACATTTACCCCACGAAGTTGCTCAATGATGGCTTTCGTGCACGGTTGACGATAAGCAATAATAGCTAAAGTTTCTAAGGCAGAGTTGGATAAGGTAGAGGTGGCTTTCATGTGAAGATGTGTTGCTAAGACATCATGAACCTCACTCACAGTTACCATCTTCGCTTTAGATGCCACATTAATGATAGTTAATGCGCTTTGAGTTTGAGTGTAACGCTCATTAAGTGAAGCAATCATTTCAAGTACTTCTTGTACACTACAAAGAAGCACCATCGCAATGGTTTCATGTTCAATTCCTTCATCCCCACTCATGTAAATGAGGGCTTCACATTGTTGAATTAAAACTGGGTTCATACTGCTTCACTCCATTTCAAATAAATCATATCATCGACATTAGAGTAATCCAAGGTGTGTAAACGAATGCAATCAAGAACTGCTAGAAAACTAACAATCATGCATTCTAAACTATCACACGTTTGAAACAGCTCTATAAGAGAGAAAGCAGTGTGTTTTGCTTTCGCGAACAACAATATACTATCAACACGATCTTCCACTGACATCTCTTTAAATGTTGTTTTTACATCATAGGGTGTGGTGAGTTTGTATCGCACTAATACTTTGCTCATGGCTTTGAGTAAATCATTCATATCGTGATCATAATTGGGTTTATATTCAATGACGGGTGCAATATCAAGAGCACTAAGATGCTTTGATCGTTGTTCAAACATCTCTTTTAATGTCACAGAAGCCTCTTTAACAGCACTGTATTCTAATAAGCGAGCGACAATGGATTGAGGATCTTCAAGTGCATCCGTTTCAAAATCACTTTTCTCTTGAGGAATGAGTTGCTTTGACTTATATTCAATGAGCCCCGCAAACTCCGCAATGTATTCTGTTGCGATTTCAAATTTCTGCTCTTTCATTTCATTAAGAAAAGCTTCATATTGCTCAATCAGTTGTGTGATATCCAAGTCAAAAAGATCAAGTTTTTTCTCCTTGATCAGATAAAGCATCAAATCTAATGGACCTTCAAATGAGGCAATAGTAATGTTAAACTTCATAACTCGCCTATTATATCACACACCAAAGGTGTTGACTATCACTCACAAATTTCATGAATGAGCACTAAAGGCTTCACAGGTTCTTGTGAAATCACAATCGCATCATTTAGTTTATCCAATACATCTTGTGGAAGTGGATCATCATGATGAATATCACAAATCACATCCCCTTCTGACACATGATCGCCTACTTTCGCTTTGAGAACTAGTCCTACACCAAATTTCAGTACATCATCTTTGGTTAAACGACCTGCTCCAAGATAAGATGCAGCTAATCCTAACGGCATCGCTTGAATGGTTTGAATGATGCCTGATTGAGTTGCTTTAAATGGAGTGATGTGTTTGGCTTGTGGAAGAAGTGAGACATCATCAACATACGATGGATCTCCTCCTTGAGCTTCAATGAAGGTTCTAAACTTCGCCAATGCACTACCATCATGAAGTGAAGCAATAACCGCATCTTTTGCAATATCAACATCACTGAATAACTGTGCTTGTACAAGCATAAGACTAGCAGCTTCAATACACAGTTGAGTTAAATCTTCAGGTCCTTCTCCCTTTAAGGTAGCAATGGCTTCCTTGACTTCTAACGCATTACCAATTGCAAACCCTAATGGTTGATTCATATCACTTAAAATAGCTTTGGTGTTTTTGTTGGCGTGTTTTCCAATGCTAATCATAGCCATCGCAAGTTCACGAGCTTGATCAACATCCTTCATGAATGCACCATCACCAAATTTAACATCCAAGAGTATCGCATCTGAACCTGCAGCCAATTTCTTAGACATGATACTTGAAGCAATGAGTGGAATAGCAGGAACTGTTCCAGTAACATCTCTTAAGGCATAGAGCAGTTTATCTGCAGGGACAAGATTTTTTGATTGCCCCATGATAGCTAAGCCATTATCATTCACCAACTGAGCAAATTTCTCTGAGCTAATTTCAGTTGAAAAACCCGGAAAAGATTCCAATTTGTCGATGGTTCCGCCCGTATGACCTAATCCACGACCACTCATTTTTGCTACTTTTCCACCACATGCAGCCACCATTGGTGCTAAAACAAGGGATGTTTTATCCCCTACGCCACCAGTGGAATGCTTATCATTAGTTATGCCTTGAATGGAAGATAAATCGACCACATCTCCACTGTGCATCATTTCATGGGTTAACCATGCAGTTTCTTGTTCATTTAAGCCATTTAAAACGATGGCCATTAATAAAGCAGATGATTGATAATCTGGAATGCGTTGAGCAACCAATTCTTTAATCCAAAAGGCAATGTCTTCTTGAGTTAAGGGATGTTTGTCTCTTTTTTTAGTAATAATCTCTAACATGTTTGACATGATGAAGTTCTCCTTTAATAGTTTCGTATGATTTCAATGGATGCGAATGCACTCTCTTCAACACTGAGTGGTACAGCACATTCAAGCACAATCTTAGTAGGGTGCTCAAGAATTGAACCTAACTCAGTGATAGAAATCTTCATGATTTGTGCTTTTTGCTGACTTAAATCATCAAGATCTTCTTGTGTTAAATCTTCTAACACCATAATGCAATTGGCAGGTAAATCTTTGAGTGATGAAACACTGATGACATCCAACCAACGTTGTGGTAAACCGTATTTTGATGCTTTGGGTTTATAAAACACACATTCATTTTGAAGACCGACAAGACAAAATTCATGAACAAGTGGTTTTTCTTCCACAAGAATTAAGGTTCGATTAGAAAGTGGAATGTGGTTACGATACTTTACTTTCACTTTTACTTTTGAAAGTTTAAGAATAAGCACTGCCCACATCTTAACTAAATGATGACTGACATTGAGTGGTAGACGCTTCATTTTTCTCAAGTTGAGTGTCATTGGTAACCAAAAGAAGGCTAATGCCATTCTTATACTTAATTTAATCATCGATGAAACTCCTTGCATATAAAAGTTTGGTATTCTATGGTGTTCACAAGTTTCATTTCTGATTCAAAATGATCAAGTTTCACATCACCATCAAAGTCATCTTCAATATAAGATAACCATAAAATCGAAATATAAGGGAAAAACAAACGATATAACATGAGTCCACCACAAATAAAGACGTCTTCTTTGTGATTCAACACGGCTTCAAACAAGGTTGTTACATCATTAAACACAACCACATTATCATGTTTAGGAACATAATCCTGAGACGATGTGAGGACCCATACTTCACGATCTACTAGTTTAACTGGAATGGACTCGTAGGTCACACGTCCCATCACACACACATGATGACGTGTTTTGGCTTTGAAATGGGCTAAATCTTCAGGGTTATGAAAAGGAATGGACTTGTGATGTCCGATGGTTCGTGTGCGATTCATCGCAACGATCATTTGCAACATTACACACTCACCTTCCCAGCAATGTGAGGATGTGGTTCATATCCAATGAGTTCAAAATCCTCCTCTACGAAATCTAAAATGGATTCTTTATGCTTAATTCTAACTGCAGGTAAAGGTCTGAAATCACGTGTCAATTGAAGTTGAACTTGTTCAAGATGATTTTGGTAAATATGAACATCCCCTAAAGTATGAACAAACTCTTTAGCTTCATACCCACATACTTTTGCAACCATCATAAGTAAGAGCGAATACGATGCAATGTTGAATGGAACCCCTAAAAACACATCTGCTGAGCGTTGATAAAGCTGTAAACTTAATTGATTATTATGAACATAAAACTGCATAAAGGCATGACATGGAGGTAAAGCCATGTCTGAGAGTTGAGCAGGATTCCATGCACTAATGATATGACGACGTGAAAAAGGATTATGCTTTAAGTCTTCGATTACATTAAGCAGTTGATCCACTCCAAAAAAATCACGCCATTGATGGCCATATACAGGACCTAAATCACCATGCTTAAGCGCAAACTCATCATCCTCTTTAATCTTTTGGATGAACTCATCCATGCTCTCACCTTGATAATCAGCATGTTTTTGATACTTGGCATAAGGCCAATCATTCCATATCCTTACATTCTTTTTTACGAGTGGTTGAATGTTGGTGTTTCCAGAGATAAACCATAACAACTCAACCAAAACCGATTTAAAATGAACTTTCTTTGTGGTAATCAAAGGAAAGCCTTTACTTAAGTCATAACGAGATTGATACCCAAAGGTTCCAATCACTCCAGTTTGCGTACGATCATCACGTGGTTGTCCATGTGTTAATACATGTTGAATTAAATCATGATATTGCTTCATATATCCCTCACATTCTTAGATTTATTATACACCAAAATTAAACTCACACACTCATAAACAAAGCATTACCACACACAAAAGAAAAAGCGCTATAAGCGCTTAATGAGTCGATTGGAGAAAGGACACTTTTTCTGCTACAATCTCACAACTGTAAAATGGTTTATTTTCTTTCGTCATAATCATGTTGGCTTGAACACGACCCTTCACTCCAATGAGAGCTCCAACCTCACACACTGCAATTGCAGATTCAGCTACACCACGCCATAAGGTACAAAGAATGAGATCTTTCTCATATTCTCCTTGAGCATTTTTAAAGTTGCGATCCACTTCAAGCAACAAGTTAGCCACCTTGCTTCCTCCACTGGTCTCTCTTAACTGTGGTAATTCAACGACCTTTCCTACTAAAACAATTTGATTCAACATGACTTTCGTCCTCCTGTTCATGCATTATAGAAGATACGAAAGAAGGGTTCAAACCGCCATACTTGCAGTGTAATCAAATATCATAAGAAAAACGAAGGCATATCCTTCGTTTAAGACAAATTATTCAATGGGTTCAATTTTTACTTTACTCACATGGTTGAGTGAAGACAAAAGTGCAATTCTCGCCTGCTGAATATCATTGTGACTCATGTCTTGAAACAAGTGAAGCACATCAAAGAAGTCTAACTCATTCAAAGCATAACGAATCATTTGCTTTGAAAGTGAAGAAGGCTTATTGAGTGCCTTTAAACTCATTCCAAGATAGCGACGCTTCAATTGATTTAAGCTTACCTCATCACAATCAAGCGATGGTAATACAGTATCAAGCCATGAGAAGACATGATCAAGATGCTCATGTTCACAAATAAAGGCCACGTAGCTATAGGTTGAGGACACATCCACATCCATATCAAAGAAGTCATTGATAATGCCTTCATCAATCCATTCTTGATACTGTGGATTCATTTCACTCAATGAGGCCTCTAAAATGAATCGAATCGCAAACTGCATTTTCATGTTTTCCATAGGACTGTTGGAGTGAGCATTCAGTTTTAGCGCATATATTCCTTTGCTTTCTTCAATGTCCATTGTTTTACTAACATGGGTCAAGGCAACCTCACGTGGTTCAACAAGCATCTTTGAATCCACTTGAGGTGGAAGTGATGGATTTTGTGCTAAAGGATGAGCTAATATCAATGATTTAACTTCTTCAATGCTTTGATTAGTGACACACACACAATGCATCAAGGAAGGATGATAGAAACGTTCAAATGCATCCATCAGTTCTTCTTTTGAGATGGCGTTCACATTATCCGCATCACCACCAATGTCATTTCGAATTGGATGCGTATGATACAATGCTTGATACATGTTCTTGACTAAAGCTTGATCTACCATCGCATCATACATCGCTAATTCAGAGATAATGATTCCTTTTTCTTTCTCAACACTTTCTTCACTTAAGGTGCAACTGCTCACTAAATTAAGCAATAAATCACATGACTGCGCAAAATTGGAAGTTGTGTTGAAGTAATAGCACGTCTCTTGATAGGAAGTAAAGGCATTGACACTCGCACCAAGTGAAGAAAACGCAGCCATGATATCACCACTTTCTGACTCAAAAAGTTTGTGCTCAAGAAAATGAGCTAATCCACTGTGGTAAGGTTGCCCATGTTGATTGAGCACATTGGAATGAATACCTCCAAAAGGAACACCAATGATCATGGATTGTTGTTTGAAATCAGGTTTATAAAGCACGGTGACCTTCATGTTTGATGGTGTCACAAAGCTTTCTATGGTTTCGAGTTGTTTAAACATGGTTTTCTCCTAGTAGAACAAATTCATTACAAGCCACACATTGATTCATTGCATTAATGATGTCTTCTTTGCTTAAGTTTAGAATCAAGGATTCCACACGACTTAAATCAAAGACTTCGTTTTTCAATGAACTAGCATACATTAAGTTGACGGTTGACATCACATCATCATCACTGCTTCGTAAGCTGTTAAGCATCATTAGTTTTGCTTGAGAAATGAGTTCATCACTCACCTCTTTAAATGCCTTCCATTGCTCATCAATGAGCAATGAAACTTGATCAACATTCTCTTTATCAATGCCTGTAATGATGTTGAGTACACCATCAAAAGCAATCACATTAGCTGTAATAAAATAACATAAACTGTGTTTCTCTCTTACGGTTGTAAACAAGAGAGATGTGGGTAAACTTCCTAATGCAATTGCTCCAACTCTTAACGCTAGATAGCGCTCATCAGCATAGTCAATGTTTGTGGCGTAGGTTTTTATCAGTACACTTTGTGAACTGACTTTAAAGACACTTTGTCGATCAAGTGGTAAGGGATTCAGTAAAGTGTATGTGAGCAAAGAGGATTTATCTTGATTTAGAATGGATTTCTTAAGATGATTCATGACCATCGCTTGATCCAGTTGCCCCACTTGAAAACATGCGGTAGGTTGCTGAAATAACATGCTTTGAAACTTAATCAACTCATCAAGAGTGAGGTTCATCACTGATTCATCCCCTTCTACCTTTAACCCATAAGATTGAGGTAGAAAGCGTTCAGCACTTAAAGCTAAAGCATGTTTAACACTGTTTTCTTGTTCACGCTTCATGTTTTGAAACACATTGAGTTTTGCTTCTTTAAGTGTTTCTTCAGTCATTAACACATGGGTTAACACATTGAGTGCCCAAGTCACAAACGCATCATTTTGGGTTTCATTATTCACAAAACTTCCTTCAATGCCTTTAAACACCACTGTTAATGCAAAGGATTGTCCATAAGTGGTGAGATATGAGCCATAGGAGGCATCATAAAGTTCATCCATCACTCTAAGCATCTGTTGCTTAGTTGGAGCAAATGTGGTTCGATCATCACACAGTTGACTCCAAACAAGAGCGGTATTAATGCTTTCTTGACTCATGGGTAAAAGAAAGCGAAAAACAAGGGTATTATCCTTAAACTGGGTCGAAAGTTTGTGATAAAAATGAAAATTTTGTGCAATTTCTTGAGTTTGAAACATCTATTTGCCCCTTCTAATTTGGTATACTTACACTGAGGTATGAACATGAATCAAAACCATTCATCACAATCAGTCCTATTTATTATTGATATGATTGAAGGATTTGTCAATGAAGGTCCTCTTCATGACCCATTTATTCTATCAATTGTGCCAACCATAAGGCGGGTGAGTGAATCCTTCATTCAAAAAGGATATCCTGTGATTGCTGTTAATGATGCTCATCATAACCAATCAATGGAGTTTAAAGCCTTTCCACCCCATTGTTTGACAAGTTCAAACGAATCACGTTTTCTTTCTTCACTTGAACATGAATCTATTCTTCATTTAAAGAAAAACAGCGTAAACGCCTTTATGTCGACACCATTTCAAACATGGTTTAAAGATGCACCAGTTTATCAAAATTATATTATTTGTGGTTGTGTCACTGACATTTGTATTCTTCATTTTGCCTTGTCCTTGAATTCTTATTTTCATGAACATGATATTGACACTAAAGTAAGTGTACTGATTGATGGTGTTGCCACCTATCATGTAGAATTTCATGATCGTGAAACCTACCATCAATCAGCCTTAAACCTCATGTCCCAAGTGGGCATTCACCTTATTGAAAGCGAGTCCTTATGAGTCATCAATCTTTATACATTGATTTCTATGAAATCACCATGGCATACACGTATTTTAAAGAGAACTTATTGGATGTGGAAGCCACCTTTGATATGTTTGTAAGAAAAATTCCAGATCAAGGAGGATACATTGTTGTTAATGGTCTTCATGATTTAATAGAAAGAATTGAGAATTTTAAATTTGAAGCTGATCACATTGAGTACCTAAGATCAACAAAGATGTTTGATGAGGCCTTTTTAACTTATCTTTCGACACTCAAGCTTCATCTCACCATGACTGCAATGCCAGAAGGAACCATTGCTTTTGCGAATGAACCTCTCATTACAGTAACTGGACCACTCATTCAAGCTCAACTCATTGAAACTCTGCTATTAGCAAGCATTAACTACCCTACTCTGGTTGCGACCAAAGCTCGTCGTATCAGTACTGCTGCAAAAAACAAAGCAGTGGTGGAATTTGGAGCTCGGCGTGCTCACGGTTTTGATGCCGCATTGGCTGGTGCTCGTGCTTCCATCATTGGTGGATTTAAGGCGACTTCAAACACCTTAGCAGCTTTTACTCATCAATTACCATTGTCTGGAACTTTAGCTCATAGCTACATTCAAATGCATGATAGTGAATATGAGGCATTTCTAAGCTATGCACGCATCAATCCCACTAAGACAGTCTTATTAGTAGATACGTATGATACGTTGAACTCAGGGGTTCCTAATGCAATTAAAGTGGCAAAGGATTATCTTATTCCAAATGGATACTCCTTGTTTGCGATTCGATTGGATTCGGGAGACTTAGCTTATCTTTCTAAGAAAGCGAGACGCATGTTGGATGAAGCAGGATTACATGATACTATCATCATTGCTTCTAATTCATTAGATGAACACCTTATCATGAACATGGATGCACAAGGAGCTCAAATCGATTCCTATGGTATTGGTGAGTCCTTCATTACATCCAAATCTTCGCCTGTCATTTCTGGAGTATATAAACTTGTAGAAATTAAGAAAAATAATCAAGTGATTCCAAAAATTAAACTTTCTGACAACATTGAGAAAGTCACCAATCCTGCCCATAAGAAAGTTGTTCGCTTTTTTGATCAACAAGGTATGGCCATGGCTGATGTCTTGTTTCTTAAAGATGAAGAAGTTCCACTGAATGGCTTTGATTTGTTTGATCCTATTTCACCTTGGAAGCGAAAATGGATTGAAAATTATCAAATCAGGGAAATGCATGAAGTGATTTATAATCAAGGAAAACTTGTCTATGAACTACCTTCTCTTGAAAAAATTAAAGTTTATGCACAATCTCAGTTTGAGAGCATTTGGCCTGAGGTGACTCGACTTGTGAATCCTTCCATCTATTATGTCGATTTAAGTCAAGGTCTTTATGATTTAAGACAAGAACTCATCACTCAAAGCATCACAAAAAAATAGTCCGTTAAGGACTATTTTGCTTATCGTTTGCCTTTGTCATACGGTTCGCCTAATGCTTTAGGAGCAACCGATTTCTTGGATGTGAAGGCTAAAACTAGAATGGTTGTTAAG
>CAYSNT010000008.1:0-14508 GCA_964432505.1 uncultured Erysipelothrix sp. | reverse complement strand
TGTTTATTATTCAGCGACTTTAATCCCAGGACCCATTGTTGTGGATAAAGTAATGTTTTTAACATAGTTGCCTTTAACCACTGCAGGACGAGCCTTAAGTAATACATCATAGATGGCTTTGAAGTTTTCAAGTAAAGCTTCATCTTTGAATGATTTCTTACCAATGATGACGTGAATGTTTCCTTCTTTGTCAACACGATAAGTTACTTTACCTTTTTTGATTTCATTAACTGCGTTGGCCACATCCATGGTCACGGTTCCTGTTTTAGGGTTAGGCATAAGTCCTTTAGGACCTAAGAGTTTACCTAATTTACCAAGTTCTGCCATCATGTCAGGTGTTGCCACGATAACATCGAAATCAAACCAACCACCTTTAACTTTTTCAAGGATTTCTTTACCACCGACAAAATCTGCACCAGCGTCTAAAGCTTCTTTTTCTTTAGCTCCTTGAGTTACAACTAAGACACGTTGAGTACGACCTGTTCCATGAGGAAGAACCATCGCTCCACGAATTTGTTGATCTGCATGACGAGGATCAACGTTTAAGCGGAACGCAACTTCCACTGTTTCATCAAACTTAACATATGATACTTCTTTTGCTAATGCAATTGCTTCTGCCACTGGGTATGCTTTTAAAGCGACAATCTTAGAAGCTGCTGCAGTGTATTTTTTTCCTGATTTAGCCATGTTTATTCACCGAACCCTTCAATTACAATACCCATGTTTTTTGCGGTTCCCGCAATGATTTTCATCGCACCTTCAACATCATTCGCATTTAAATCTGGCAACTTGTATGTTGCGATTTCACGAAGTTGTTCAACGGTGATTTTGCCAACTTTATTGACATGAGCTTTGTCTGAACCACTCTTAACACCTGCGTATTTTTTCAATAATACAGATGCAGGAGAAGTTTTAAGTTCAAAGGTAAATGACTTATCTTCAAACGCTGTAATCACTACAGGGACGACATCTCCAGCACGATCACGTGTCGCATCATTGAATGCGCTACAGAACTGTGGCATGTTGACCCCAACACCTGCTAATGCAGGACCTGGACGGGCTCCACCCGCTGGGAATTGGAGCTTAACTACTTTTACAACTTTTTTACTCACACTATTTCCTCTTTTCTTTCATGTGCAGTGGTTTAACGAGCGGTTGCGCGCTCACCCACGTTTCAGCCTATACGACATAGGCCATTAAAGTTTACGGCTTTTCACACCTTTTGTCAATAAAAAACTGTGGATTCCCACAGTCTTGAGTATTTATACTTTAAGGCAGTCTGAGTATGAAACTTCAGTTTTAATGGGTTGATTAAACATGGTGGTGTAAATGACTGCAACTTCTTCACTTTCACGAAGTTCAACCACTTTTCCTTCGCTGTTCGCAAATGGACCGTTGGTGATACGAACCATGTCTCCAACTTTAAAGTCAATGACACGCTTACGCTCTCCAATACGACTTAAGATGGCTTCCATTTCAATATCAGATACTGGAAATGGTTTCGCTCCACCACCAGATGATCCAATAAATCCTGTTACCCCAGGCGTATTACGGACAATGTACCATGCTTCGTCAGTCATGATCATTTCTACAAATAAATAACCCGGGAAAAGATTTTTCATTTTTTCAACTTCTTTACCGTTGGATTTAACCTCAACTTCAAGCACTTCCGCCACTAAGATACGGAATAAGTTATCTTCAAGTCCCATGGACTCGACACGTTTTTCTAAGTTCTCTTTGACGCGATTTTCATGGCCAGCATAAGTATTGACCACATACCATTGTTTCTCAATATCACTCATATTAAACTCCAATTGCTGTGACAAAGAATGTGATAAGGACTTGAGCTAAGACAAAGAACACCCCAAAAAGTGTAACGACCGCGATAACGGTAGATGTATCTTTAAATAATTCTTTTTGTTTTGGCCAACGGACACGTTTTACTTCCGTCATGATGCCACTAATTGAAAACCATTTTAGCATAGTCTTGTCTCCTTATTTTGTTTCTTTGTGCTCAGTATGTTTGCCACATGTTTTACAGTACTTATTGAGAGATAAACGTTGTGGTTGCGTGCTTTTATTACGGGTCGTCGTATAGTTACGACTTAAACATACACTGCACGTTAAGATGACTTTATCATTTTTATCAGGCATGTTAAAAACCCTCTCTAATTGCTCATTTACTTTATCACAAACCCCTAACAGTGTCAAATAACCTTCCTCAGTGCTCGTTTAATTTTGAACATCGTATTATCGATTATTTTACTCTTTATTTCACATTGCTGCGCAATCCAATGATAGGAATACCCTTGAAGGCGATAATCAAAGATTTGCTTTTCAAGTGGGGTACAATTCTCTAACACTTGATTGATTTGGGCTTGTAGTTCTTTAGTTTTCAAAACTTCTTGAGGTTCTTTGAGTGATGGAGGCGATGCAATCACATCATGAAAGTAATATTGATCTTCTTCATTAATAGTTTGATCCAATGAGATAGCTGTTCTCATTGCGGTATGTGAGAGTGAACTGTTTTTTCTGAAATAGGTTTGCATTTTTCTCTCTATGCATACTCTCGCAAAAGGAAATAAAGGCATGTTGCGTTCTGGATCAAAATTAAGTATCGCATCCACTAAACCGAGATTACCTTCTTGAAAGACATCATCTTGATCAAGACGTAATGTCTTAATCACATTCATGTGTTTATGCATCAACATATACACAAGTTTCTCATAGCGCTTAAGTAAGATATTCCACGCTTCATCATGATGATGATGAATAAGCGCAATCAACTGATTATCACTGATTTGATCCAACACCTTGCTCCTTTAAGGCAATCCTCTTAAGAGCGTTGGCGAAGTACCTCATACACTAAGATTCCTGTAGCTACAGCCACATTGAGTGAATCCACTTTTCCATGCATAGGGATGGTTAATAAAACATCACAATGTTTCTTAACAAGTGAAGACATTCCCTTACCTTCTGAACCTACAATGATCACCACTTTCCCACTTAGTTGCGCTTGATGATACACCACTGCATTGTTCACATCACTGCCATAAATCCAATATCCTGCATCTTTGAGTGTCTTGAGTGTTTGGGCTAGGTTCGTGACTTCCACAATGTTAACCGACTCTATAGCACCTGCACTGACCTTAGCTACAGTTGACGTTAAGCTGACTGAGCGATGTTTTCCAATAATAACGCCATCGACCCCTGCCCCATCCGCAATTCGTAAGATGGCTCCCAGGTTGTGAGGATCTTCTAATCCATCAGCCACAATCAAACAACTGTGTTCTTTGTTTTGTGTTGAGGCAAGCACTTTTTCAAGTGATGTGAAAGTGTAATCTGGAATATGTGCAACCACACCTTGATGATTGGCCTCACCTACCATGTTTTTGAGTTGACCTTTGTCTACCCATTGAACAGGGATGCGTTGAGTGATGGCCAATTGCTCAAAGGATTGAGTGTCACTTCCTTTTTGAAGATAAAGGGTATGAATCACTTTCTTCGCGTTAAGTCGCTCTTTGATTGGATTTCTACCGTACAGATATTGTTTCATATTTCTCCTGAATGAAGGTCTTATAATAATCCCACAATTGATTCAGACTTTCATGGTCTTGATGGATGTAGTAATAACCAAAAACAGCTTCACAACCTGTGGATAATCGATACGTCATAACAGAGGCATTCTTTGGAATGGTGTCGGCTTTATAGTTACGCCCTCGTAAGAAATATTCTTTCATGACATCATCAAACCAAGGCTGACTTTGTGCATACACAATAAAATCAGCTTGAGCTTGAGCACTTAAATAACGAATGGAAGCTTGGGTTAAATCTTTGCTTTTGCGAATGCCTAACTCCACAAGATGGGTCTTAACAACTAAGGCTAAATAAGCATCTCCAAGGTAGGCATAAACATTGATGGGATAGTTCATGAAAGAACACCACGCTCTATGAGTAGACTGCGATAGTGATCAGCTAAGGTAAAGTCTTTATCCCCTTTTGCTTGATTCCAAGCATGAATCAATTGAACTTCCTCTGTGGAAAGCTGTGGATAAGGTGTGGATATCCCTAAGATGGACATCATCTTTCGTAGTGTATGATCTGCACTTACAATGTCTTCTTTTAATGAGGTTTTGCTTCTGAGTAATTGATTGAGTTGCTTGACTTGCTCAAATACCACACTCATGGCTAAATTAATGTTCATATCATCTTTACATGCATCCAAGAAAGCATCATACAAAGAGGTAAAGGTGCTTGTTTCAATGCTAGAATCCATCAAAGCCAATCGTGTTTGTTTGAGAACCGATTGAATCTTTTCAACTTCGGATTGAGCTTGTTGGATGGTTTCTGCACTGATATTGAGTGGAGAGCGATAATGGGCTAACAGCAACAACCATCTAACCACATTACCACCTAGCTCTTGAATATAATCTTTTGCCCAGATAACATTACCTAAGCTTTTACTCATCTTTTCCCCATCAATATTGAGCATGCCATTGTGAACCCAATAGTTGGCTAAGGCATGATGATGTGTCCCTTTGCATTGCGCTATTTCATTTTCATGATGTGGAAACTTTAAATCCATTCCTCCACCATGAATATCAATTGCTCCTTTGAAATGATCCAAAATCATGACCACACATTCGGTATGCCATCCTGGACGTCCTTCACCAAAAGAGGACTGCCATTTAATACCTTGATCAGTCGCTTTCCACAATGTGAAGTCTAATGGATTCCTTTTCTTATCATTTTTCTCAATACGAGCTCCACTGATTAAATCTTCAATCTTTTGATTGGATAATTGACCATACTCATCAATGGATGAGACATTAAAATACACATCATGATCATTCACATAGGCAATGTCTTCTTTGACCATGGTTTCAATATACTCAATAATCTTATCCATGGTTTCTGTCACTTTTATGGTAATTGGAGTTGCTGCGTTGAGTTGTTGGCGCACATGTTCATACGCTGCAATGTAAGTGGAAGTAATTACTTCTTCACTTTGATTGGATTCTATGGCTTGTTTGATGATTTTATCATCCACATCAGTGTAGTTAGACACAAAATGAACGTGATAACCACACGCCTCTAGGATGTTTTTTAATGTATCAAACACAACGATGGGACGAGCATTTCCAATGTGGGCATGGTTATATACGGTAGGTCCACACACATACATGCTCACTTCGTTCTCTTTGATGGATTTAAATGTTTCAACTTGGTTGGTATAAGAGTTATAAAGGCGCATAAACATCTCCTTATCACATTCAAGTATACCATAGTCTGATTATGGCTTAAAACATAAAAAAAGACCGAGTTTCCTCGGTCTGTGGGGGGATTAGAATTGGCTTGCGATGAATTTCGCAGTACGAACTAATTGGTGTGTGTATGATGCTTCATTATCATACCAAGAAGCAACTTTAACGAGTGTAACTCCACCAGCCTTAATGACTTTGGTTTGAGTTGCATCAAAGAGTGATCCATATGAGCATCCGATAATGTCAGAAGAAACAAGTTCTTCTTCAGTGTAACCAAAGGATTCGTTAGCTGCTGCTTTCATTGCGGCATTCACTGATTCAATGGATGCCTCTTTTTCAACAACCGCTACTAATTCAGTGATGGAACCAGTAATCACAGGAACACGTTGTGCTCCACCATCAAGTTTACCTTTAAGTTCTGGAACAACAAGTCCAATCGCTTTCGCAGCTCCTGTTGAGTTAGGAACAATGTTAGCTGCTGCAGCACGTGCACGACGTAAGTCTTTCTTAGCATGTGGAGCATCTAAGGTATTTTGATCATTAGTGTAAGCGTGAATGGTTGTCATGCTTCCAGAAACGATACCGAATGAATCATTAAGTACTTTAGCCATAGGAGCTAAGCAGTTAGTAGTACATGATGCTGCTGAGACAATCTTTTCAGATCCATCCAATGTATCATGGTTAACGTTATATACCACAGTTTTTAAGTCTCCTGTAGCAGGAGCAGAAATGATGACTTTACGAGCACCAGCATCAATGTGGGCTTGTGCCTTAACAGCATCAGTGAAGAATCCTGTACACTCAATAACAACGTCAACATTCAATGATTTCCAAGGAAGGTCTGCTGGGTTCTTTTCAGCATATACACGAATTTCTTTTCCATTAACCACAAGTCCAGTTTCAGTTGGAGTTACTTCTCCATTGAAGCGTCCTTGCGCTGAATCATACTTTAATAAATGAGATAATGTCTTTGGATCTGTAAGGTCGTTAATCGCAACGATTTCAAACTCACTTGATCCAATCATGTAGCGGAATGCTAGTCGACCAATGCGGCCAAAACCGTTAATCGCAACTTTTACTGTCATAATTGTTCCTCCTGTGTGACGCCTCAATTATAGTTCTTTACACCCATAATGTCAATTTTTTCACTATGTTTCAACGGGTGTGCATCATGATGGGTTTTGCTAAAATACGGCTTAAATCTTGTGCATCTTCAATGCTTTGTTTGAACAATTCACTGCATAAAGAGGGGTGATGCAAGATTAACCAACTCTCAACTTTCTTCGTGATGGTCGCTTGAGGAAAGAGTTTTTCAAAGCGCTCTGCACTGGAAGTATGAAGTACAATATGATGATGCAGAGACGATGCAAAACTCAGTAAACGCATGAGTGTATCGACATCTTCATAAATTAATTCTCTAATGTCAACTCCATAGGGAGTTAATTCATATTCAATGTAGCCTAACACCTTGTCTTCTTGAAGAAGCCCAGCTCGTTTACGGCGGGTTATTCCACTGGTATGAGGAAGTTCAAAGTTGGCCTCATCTTTGATGCGATATGATTCAAAGCGTTGCATGAAACGACTGTAAGCTAAGGCGACTCCTTTTAATGGTAATTCAAACGTCACCATTGAAAAAGAAAGTGGTTCAATCATGCTTTTGGATAGATTAACACTTTGAGTCATGACCCATGGAATAGCTTTAAGTGAGCGCATGAGCACTTCATCTTCACTCATGATTAAAGTGGCCAAAACAGTATGAGCATGCATTTGGCATCGTTCTTGAAGTAAGGACTTTAAAGCTTCAGGATCATCATGGACACACCAAGGAACAACCATGACGTTCACGTGATGTTCTTTCCAATGCAACGTTTGTTTTTGCTCCATGATAAATGCACTCATGAGTGATTCATTCATGGTTGCAACAATGTCACTTTCAAGCCAGTCGTGTTGAAACCGACCTTCTAAGGTGGTAACCTCAAAAGATGTGGCTTTTTGTTTCCACAAAGCTAATGCTTGTTTGCGGCCTAATGCTTGCGCAAAGACAATCATGAGTTTTGTTCTTCCTCGATGATGGTGACATCGGCTTCCACATCGATCACGTTACTGTTAGGGTTGGTTTGAGATGGGTTGGATGTTGAACGTTGTCCAGGTCGAAAGACCATCACCCGTTTAGGTGAAAACAGAATTAATGCCATAGCAACGATAAACAGAAAAACAAAAACTGGCCATGCAACAATGATAATGAAGATGGATATCGCAATCCACAGAAGTGATTTCATAAAGCCTCCTCCTAGAAAAAATCCTTGATGTTGACCCCCAACCCTGAAGCAAGTTTTGCCACTAAACGCAAGGAAATGTTTCTTCTCCCATTTTCCACATCAGAAATGTAGTTTGGATGAAGACCTATTTTCTTCGCAAGGGCCTCTTGAGTAAGATTTTGTTGCGTACGAAATTGTCGTAAGCGACGACCAAATAAATCTAGCACGGTATTTGACATACGTTTCCCCCTAGTGAATGGTTAGTTTTATTATACTCTACTCAATGATTAATCTGTTATTTAACCTCTTTTTCTTTTAAAGGTTTCGATAATTCAATGAGTTTATTAAAACGATGTTTCATTCCTGATTTGCTCATGAGTGTCCCTGATTGCACTGAATAGAGCTGAGCTAACTCATTGAGAGACGCTTCAGGATGAAGTTGACGTAAGATCGCCACTTCTTTAAGTTTACTGTCTAATTTTTCAAAACGATCATATTTGATAAGCAGTTCAATGGCTTGAATGTGTTCATTACTGGAGGCAATAACCTTCATTTCATTGGCCACTTCGCAGTTATCTAATCGTGTTAATGAGTTAGTAAAGTCTCGTTGAATACGAATATCTTCAAACTTCATTAACGACTGAAACGCCCCAATCATACGTAAGAAATCAGAAATATGATCAGCTGCTTTGATGTATACCACATGATGATGACGACGGACAATGATTTTCGCCTTTAAATCAAAGCGATGACAAAGTTTCAACACAAATTGAGCTAACTTCTCTTGGGATAAGGCTATCTCGCAATGATAATTCGCATTGATGGGTGAATTGATGGATCCACTGGCTAAAAAAGCTCCCGCAATGTAAGCACGTGCGCAACACTCCTTAGCAACCACACTGCGTGCAACTGTTTCAGAAAATCCTTTAGATGAATACAAGTGCATGTCTTCTAAGATGGCTTTCACGTTTTGATCCACACTCACCACATAAGAATGATTCTTCTTTAGTTTGATTCGTTTGTAAATCTTTAAGGTTGGTGTAGCTTGATAGGTTTGTTTGAGCAGTACCCAAAAGCGTTTGGCTGTGGTGGGATTATCACTTTGAAAATTGAGTTTTAAGGTTTGATTGGAAATACTCAATGTCGCATCAGTTTGAACCAGTGCAGCTAATTGTGCTCGTGCACAACATGGCTTTAACTCATTCATGACAATCTCTGCTTTAACCTCCGAAGTGTAAGATGGCAAATGACATCACCTCCTCACAACACCGTTGAACCTTTACATCATCATGGATGACGGTGTTACCAACGGTAGTTAATAAATCATACGATAGGACTTTGGTTAACGATGGATAGCGAATGGTGAGAGGCTCACACTCATCCATAGCATAATGGTCTAAAATATAATCAGGCAGTGGTGTGTTCGCCACAATGGCCAAGTCTAAAGTCAATGGGCAATGATCATAAATGGCTTGAAGATGATCATTCAAATCATATCCTTTGGTTTCTCCTTTTTGTGTCATCGCATTGGCCACAAAAATCTTTCTTGCCTTCGAATGGATGAGTGCTTGTGCAAGTTCTGGAATGATCAAATTAGGAAGGATACTGGTGTATAAGGACCCAACCCCAAAGAAGATAAAATCAGCTTTTTCAATGGCTTCAATGGCTTGACTTGACGCATGCACTTCACTGACATAAGAAAGATGTTTAATGCGTGATTTGGCTTCTTTCCCGATTTTATTCTCTCCAATGATGACACTACCATCCTCACAGATGGCTTTAAGTGTCACGGTTTGTGTTGTGCTTGGAATAATATCTCCATTGATATTGAGAACTTTACTGATGTTGGAAATGGAAAGCATAAAATCCCCACTGCTTTCAGTGAGAGCACTTAAAATTAGATTTCCTAGACTGTGACCACTTAGATCCATCGCATTGTCTTTAAAACGATATGTCATGATTTGGGATAGAATTGTTTCTTCGGGAGCCATCGCAACCATAACGTTACGAATGTCTCCCATCGCAGGGATATCGAAGATGGAACGTAATCGTCCTGTTGAACCACCATCATCAGCCACCGTGACTAAGGATGTCAAATGGATATCTGGAATGCGTTTTAAACCACGCAATAAGGCTGCTTGTCCTTTGCCACCACCGATGACAACTACTCGCTTCATATTACTCCCCCAAGTCTTTATGTTTGGTATAGACTTTATATTGATCATCAAAATGCTTAGTCAAAGCATTGACGAGTGTGACAGAGCGATGTTGTCCACCAGTACACCCAATGGCGACGGTCACATGATTTTTCCCCTCCTGAATGTATAAAGGGAAAGAAAAGGTTAAGAAATCAATGAGGTGATTCAAGTACTGCTGGGCAACATCTTGACCCATCACATAGTCCACAACGGCTTGATCATTACCCGTTAAAAAACGTAATGTAGGTTCCCAAAATGGATTCTTAATAAAACGAACATCAAAGACACAATCTGCATCTTTAGGAATACCATGTTTGAAACCAAAAGAGACAAAACTAATACTGAATGTAGGCATGGACTCCACACCATACAAGATTTGAAGACGTTTGGTTAAATCTTGATTACTCAAAGACGTGGTATCAATGCAGGTGGAAGCTTCTTTTAAAGGACTAAGCATTTCAATTTCAACACTGATAGCTTCACTTAAAGAAGAAGCTAAATTACGCAACAAGAAAGGATGAGTTCTTCGTGTTGCTTTGTAGCGCTTTAATAAGACATCTTCCTCTGCTTCTAAGAAAAGTACTCGAACATCCGCTTCTGAATTGGATAAGCGAAGAATGAGTTTCTTCATGAATAAGGATTCAGTGGATAAGGCGACAAAGTCAAAACGTGGATCATCATTGGTTAATATAAGATTCAATATCTCTTCAAACAACTCAAAAGGAATCTGGTCCATGACCGTATATCCCATGTCTTCTAAGATGCCCATCGCCACGGTTTTACCCGCTCCGGAGTAACCACTGACGACGACGATACGTTTACGTTTATTGTCTTGTTTCATGGTTTCATTCTACAACATTCCCACGTGTTTCACAAGCAACCTAAAGAAAAGACCTTGGTAGGTCTTAATGAAATGAGTTTATGTAATGAAAGGCTTGTTGGGCCGCAACAGCACCATCATTGGCTGCTGTCACAATCTGTCTTAAAAACTTCGCACACACATCACCTGCTCCATACAATCCAGGAATGGCTGTCTTCATGTTTTCATCCACAATGAGATATCCATCTTGATTGGTGATTCCTAAATGAGACACAAAATCAGTATTAGGAGTTGATCCAATGTAAGGGAACACGGCTTTGGTAGGAATGATTTGCTTTTCTTTGTTGACATTGGAAATGATCTCTAATCCTGAAATAACACCATTCTCAAGTTCATAACGCACTGGTGAATGCAACCATATCACATTGATTTTAGGGTTGCTGAGCACTTGCTCTTGAATATGAGGTTCAGCTCTAAAGACATCACGACGAACAATCAAATTCACCACCGAAGCAAACTTAGTAAGATACAAGGATTCTTCACAGGCAGAGTTCCCTCCCCCAATCACACTCACAGGTTGGTTGCGATAGAATGCTCCATCACACACGGCACAAAAGGATAATCCTTTCCCAATGAGCGTATCATCCCCTTCAAGACCTAATTGCTTCTCCAGTGTCCCACTGGCAATCATCACTGTTTTTGATGTGTAAACATTACCGTCCTCACATTGGATGTGAAAGATGTTGTCCACTTTATCAATCTTAGTCACTCGACCATACAAGTACTCCACCCCTGTTTCAGTCGCATGTTCATACATGTCCATCGCAAGTTGATATCCAGTGACCAGTTTTTGCCCCGGCCAGTTGGCTATTTCATAGGTCTTTACCAGTTTTCCTCCTGGTGCTTCAGGTTCAAGGATAGCCGTCTTTAATCCTGCTCTTGGTCCATACACTCCTGCCGTTAATCCAGCAGGTCCTGCACCCACGATAATTAAATCGTAGTACGTGTCCATTCCACATCCTCCTTCAATATCGCTTCAAATTCACTCCATGAGCGAATGGTTTTATTTGGTTTTAAGGCTTGTATCGCGTCATAGCGATCTTCATTGGAAATGAAAGCCACACAATAAGCTCCAATGTTGGTGGCAGATTTAACATCCACCACAGTATCTCCTGTATAAATTAAGGAGTCATGTCCTACCCCTAAGGCTTCACACGCTTTAAGAATCGCTTCTTTATGTGGTTTATGTTCAACCACATGATTTAATCCAATGATCACCTCAAACAAATCTTTCATATCAAACATGTCTAATGCATACTCAATAGAATCAGAATGTTTAGAAGAGACAATCCCTAGACGATAGCCTTGAGCTTTAAGGGAGGTTAATACTTCTTTAGCTCCATCAAAGGGTTTAACTAAGGTGGCATGAAGTTCTAAGTTAATTTTGCGGTATTCATTCACCAAGTCATCAATGTGTGATTCATCAAAGTGTTTGATGAAGATTTCTTTGAGTGGAGGTCCCATGAGGCTTTTCTTGGATTCATCATTGATTAAATGACCTAATCCATGATTGTGGTAGAGTTTTTCATACGTTGCCAAAACAGCTGGCTCGGTGTCCATGATGGTGCCATCAAAATCAAAGAGCAGAATAGGCTGTTTACGAGGATACAGTTTTCTAAACAATCCTAATGTTCCTGCTACCCCGATGACCACAAAGGCTATAGAAACAAGCTGAGCACTGCGCAAGCCCATAAACATTAAGCTATCACTGCGTAATCCTTCCACAAAGAAACGCAGAACCCCATACCACATGAGGTAGGCATACACCATGTCTCCGCGTTTCACTTGAGTGAATCGTTTGTATAAATAAATGATCACAAGGTAACCTATGATGTTTCCCATGGACTCATACAAGAACGTTGGTTCACGATAGGAACCACCAATGAGCATGTGATTAGCTAACCACGTTGGCCATCCTGCATAAAAGGAAGGATCAACCACACGACCAAACGCTTCTTGATTCGCAAAGTTACCCCAACGACCTATTGCTTGGGCAATCATGATGGTAGGCACTGCTCCATCCGCAATACGTAAGAAATCAATCTTACGCTTCTTGACCCAGAAGTAACCATAAAGCACTCCTAGCAGCAGTCCACCATGGATAGCTAATCCCCCTTCCCACGTGGCGATGATTCTGAATGGATCACTCAAGTAACCTGCTAAGTCATCTGAGAAAGCCACGTACCATAAACGTGATCCAATGACACCTGAAATGAGTGCTCCAAAAAACAAATCATCCATTTGTGAGGCATCATACCCCATTTTCTTGAATTCTCTAAGTGATAAAGCATAGGCAAAGAATGCCCCTGATAATATAAGCACCGCATACCATCGAATCGCGAATTCTCCGATTTGAAGGATGGTGGATGGATTTGGAAAAAACTGCATGGTCTACTCCCTTCCGTTCTCTTGGTTTTGTTGGACGATGTAGTTATACACGCGATCGTCAAATGATTTAGCTGCATCAATACCTTTTTCTTTCAGTGTGAAATCCGTGACTGCCGCTTCAATTAGAACGGATAAGTTACGTCCTTCTTTCACTGGGAAAACCATCTTAGGAATATCAATGCCTAAGATTGGCATACTGAACTGAGAATCAATGGAAACCCGTTTGTAGGCTTTACCATCTTGCCATTTCTCAAGATACACCACAAAGTCAATGCGCATGGAATCCAGTAATGCACTGGCTCCAAACATGCGTTCCACATCAATGATACCGATACCTCTAAGTTCAAGATATCCCTTAAGTAGTTCTGGTGCCGAACCATAAATGGTGTTATGAATGCGTCGAACATCCACGCGATCATCTGCAATGAGCACATGTCCTTTACGAATGAGTTCAAGACCTAGTTCTGATTTACCCATCCCTGATTCTCCAGTGATGAGAACGCCTTTACCATAAACGTTAATCAGTACCCCGTGGATGGTATCTGATTCTGAAAGTTGCTCATCCAGATATGAAATCACATCGACCATGAGTTGGTATGTTTTAAGGATCGTTCTAAAGATGGGAAAGTTTTTTGATTTTGCCACATCCATTAAAATGGGAGGACAATCATGTGAACGGGTGATGATGATGGAAGGTGTCCATCCATCGGTGAGTTTTTCAAACACATAACGTTGATGTTCATCATTCATCGTTTGAATGTAAGCCATCTCTTTATCCCCTAACACCACAATCCGTCGTGGTTCAGTGTGTTCAAAGAACCCAGAGAGCTCTAATCCTGGACGATTCAAGTCAGGGACAACAACCCAACGATTCAACGCATCATCGTTACCACACAACTGCTCAAACTTAAAGTACTCTTTAACCTTCCTCATTGTACAACGATTGGTATATTCCATAGGTTACCTCCCTGTTAAGATTTTCTTCAAATAATATCCTGTATGACTGGTAGGATGTTGTGCAATCATGCTTGGTGTTCCCACCGCAATGATTTGTCCACCACCATCTCCCCCTTCAGGACCTAAATCAATAATCGTATCCGCATTTTTAATCACGTCCAAGTTATGTTCAATGATGAGCACACTGTCTCCTTGATCTACAATACGATGCAGAACAGTCAGTAACTTAGCCACATCATGAGTATGCAGTCCAGTCGTGGGTTCATCCAACACAAACAAGGTTTTACCTGTTGCCTTACGTTGAAGTTCACTTGCCAATTTAACCCGTTGTGCTTCTCCCCCTGATAAGGTGGTTGCAGATTGACCCAATTTAATGTAGCCTAATCCCACATCTTGAAGGATTTTTAGTTTAGAAGCAATTTTATGAATATTTTCAAAGAAATCTACTCCTTCATCCACACTCATGTTTAAGACATCAAAGATGGTTTTACCTTTATAGGTCACTTGAAGGGTTTCAGGATTGTAGCGTTGTCCTTCACAATCTTCACATGAGACAAACACAT